>JAFYPH010000017.1 GCA_017547585.1 Bacteroidaceae bacterium
ACGCCCTCCGTCGCAGCCGTAAACGTCTGCTCCTCGTCCCTCTAATCTTAGAGGGACAGTTTTTTAGTTACCGATGCCCAGCATTATAAACTGCAAAGGTTACTTTAAAGAAATACAGCACTGTCAAAATCACAGGCAACGGCCGCAGTAAAAGGCGCGGATAAGAGTGTGAAAGTTTTTTTGCGCGCCGTGGCGCGGCTAAACTTGCACACTCCCGCGTAGTCTTTCTGTGGGGAAAGTTGCCGACAAGCGAGCGACGAACGAGGAATATTTTCGCTTGCGAAAATTTGTGAGCCGAGGAGAGAGTGACTGATTTTGTCTGTGCTGTGCCTTTTTGCTTACTTTTTGTGCGACAAAAAGTAAGGATAGAAACAAAGACCGATAATGTTGCAACCAAAAATTAAGGGTAAAAACTGCTGTAGAATACAAAAAAAGATTGAGGACAAATTGCCCTCAATCACTATAATAAATTATTCGCGCCCCTACTTTCTTTTCCAGAAGATAGGCGTCAGCAAAAGCAACACAGCGAAAAACTCGAGACGTCCCACAAGCATCTGGAACGACGCGAACCATTTAAGAACATCAGGAAGAGCATTCATACTGAATGCAGGGCCGTAGCTGCCAAGCGCAGGACCAATGTTTCCCGTGCACGACACAGAAAGCCCGTACGCCTCCATAAATTCGAGGCCAAAAGCCATATTCACAAACACTCCCACCATTACAACACCAATATACAGCACCGTGAAGGCAAGGATAGCCGACTGCACAGGAGAGGAGATAATCTTGCGACTCATTCTCACAGGAATGATGGCATTGGGGTGAACGATGCGCTTAAACTCGTTCATCATGACACGGCCGAGGATGGCCACACGCACGCACTTCATCGCTCCTGTCGTCGAGCCCGAACACGCACCCGTGTACATCAGGAAACTGATTATAAGCCACAGCAGCGGGTGCCACCCCATATAATCGGTGGTGCAGAATCCGGTGGTTGTCACCGTTGACACCGTTTGGAACAGCGAGTCGCGGAAGGCCTTCTCGATGCCCGGAGAGCTTGTCAGCAGCAGGCCCGCCATGATGGCAATGGTAGCCACAATAGTGATATTAGCGTAGCATTTGAACTCCGAGTCGCGGAAAAGTTCGGCGAACTTCCCTTTGAAGATTGTCAGATAGAGAAGCGAGAAATTTGTACCTCCCAGGAACATAAAAAGCACGGTAATATACTCTATCGCAGGAGAATGGTAGGCCTCGATGCTCGCCTGTTTATTGGAGAATCCGCCCGTCGCCAGCGTAGACATTGCGTGGCACACGGAGTCTAAAATTCCCATTCCCGCAAGCTTCAGGCAGAGGGCATTTATGATTGTCAGGCTAATGTAGATGGTGAGAATCCATCGTGCCGTCACTGAGATTCGCGGGTGCAGCTTGCCGTGTATGGGGCCGGTAGCCTCGGCGGCAAAAAGGTGAATATCGCCCATTCCGAAGATGGGCAGAATGGCGACGGTAAAAAAGACGATTCCCAAGCCTCCTATCCAATGGGTCATCGCACGCCAGAAGAGCAGGCTCGATGGCAGCGACTCTATATTGTCGAGGATGGTGGCACCGGTGGTGCTGAAGCCCGACATTGTCTCGAAGAAGGCATTCGTCACCGAGGGGATGCTGCCACTGAAAATGTAGAGCATGGAGCCGAATATAGAAAATATTATCCAGCAGAGAGAGACTACAATGTATCCGTCCTTGCGCGAAATGTTCCTCTCTTTGCCTCGGCCGAAGTAGAGGAAGAGCGCACCCGCCGCGACGGTTGCCGCAAGCGTGTAAAGGTAGGCAGATGTTATATTTTCCTGATAATAGAGTGAGACTCCGAAGGCTCCGGCCATGAAGAGTGCCTCGATGAGCAGCAGAAGTCCTATTATTCGGGAAATTATCTTAAAGTGAATCATTTGTTGAAGTATTTCTCAAGTTTTTTCAGCACATGCTCCAGACAGAAAATAATCACATGGTCGCCGGGCTCGAGCACGGTGTTTCCCGACACGTTCACGCCCTTGCCGCCACGGATGAATCCTCCGATGTTCGCTCCCGAGGGGAGTCCCAGGTCTTTCACAGGCTTTTTGGTTATCGGCGAGCCCTCGGTAACGGGGAATTCGGCAACAACCGCGTCGGTGAATGTGAGGCAGCGGACGCTTGACACGTCAGTGTTGAGCATCATCTGGAAGATGTTGCTCGCTGCGAGCTTCTTCTTGTTAATCACAGAGCCGATGTCCATCTCCTCGGCCATAGAAATATAGTCGATATTCTCAATCTCGGCCACCGTACGGTAGACGCCCGAGCGCTTAGCCGCAAGGCAGGCAAGGATGTTCGTCTCGGAATTGTCGCTGAGGGCGATAAAAGCATCTGTGTGGTCGATGCCCTCGGTGCGCAGAAGCTCGGGGTCGCGTGCGTCGCCGTTGATCACCATCACTCTGTCGTCGACAAGCTCTATGAGTTTGTTGCAACGTGCATAGTCGCTCTCGATAATCTTTATGCTGATGTCGTCGGGGATAAGCTCGGCGGTGCGCACGGCTATGCGGCTGCCACCCATGATGATGACGCTCTTAACCTCGGAGAATTTCTCTTTTCCGCAGAGGTCCTTGATGTATGCAATGCTCGAATGGGTGGTCATGAAACAGACAAGGTCGTCGGGCTCTATCATGTCTCCACCGCGGGGGATTATTGTCTCGTCGCCACGCTGGATAGCCACCACGTGGTAGGGGTTATCGCGCTGAAGGTCGCGGAAAGGCACTCCTATGATCTTGGAATTGCTGCGCACCTTAACGCCAATCATCACCAGCGCACCGTTGCCAAACTCGAGCATCTGGCGCATCCAGCAATATTTTATGCTGGTGGCAATCTCTTCGGCAGCCAGCTTTTCGGGGTAGATGAGCGAGTTTATTCCAAGAGAATTGAAATAGGCCTTGTGTTTGGGCAGCAGATACTCGTGGTTGTCGATGCGGGCAACAGTCTTTTTTGCACCAAGATAGTGGGCAATGATGCACGCGTTTATATTGGAGCTCTCGTCGGGGGTAACCGCAACGAAGAGGTCGGCGCTACCCGCGCCTGCATTCTTCAGCGAGCTTATTCGTGTGGGAGAGCCCACGACAGCCTTGAGGTCGAAGAGTGACTCCAACTTTCCGAGACGCTCCTCGCTCTCGTCCATGAGGACAACATCCTCGTTCTCTACCGAGAGCATCTTCGCAAGGTGGGTACCTACCGCACCCGCGCCTGTAATCACAATCTTCATAGGCCTTTGTTCTTGATATTCTGTATAACCTCCATCACTGCAGCCTTGTCCATCTTGCACAGACTGTAAAGTTCGGAAGTAGTACCATGTTCAACAAACTCGTCGGGGATTCCCATAATGTGTATCTGGGGAGTGTAGCCATGCTGAGCCATAAATTCGGCCACTGCCGAGCCCAATCCGCCCTTCACGGTGCCATCCTCGAGGGTTATTATATGCTTGAATTTGCCCGCAACCTCGTGCAGAATCTCTTCGTCGAGAGGCTTCAGATAGCGCATGTCGTAGTGGGCCACGCTGATGCCCTCTTTCGCCGCATCGTCGCATACTGCAGCGACGCTCTTGCCGATGGGGCCCAACGTTAGCAGGGCAACGTCGGTGCCTTCGCGCAACAGACGTCCCTTGCCCACAGGAATGCTCTCGAGCTTGCATCGCCACTCTGTCAGCGAGCCGCGACCACGCGGGTATCTTATTACGAATGTTCCCATATTGGGCAGCTGCGCCGTGTACATCATGCGACGAAGCTCGCACTCGTCGTAGGGCGAGGCGATGGTGATGTTGGGTACGGGACGCAGATAGGCAAGGTCGAAGGCTCCATGATGCGTGGGGCCATCCTCGCCCACGATTCCTGCCCTGTCAAGGCACAGAACCATGTTCACGCGCTGCAGGGCAGCATCGTGTATAAGGTTGTCGTATCCTCGCTGCATGAACGAGGAGTATATATTACAGAAGGGCATCGCCCCACCCTGTCCGAGGCCGGCCGAGAAGGTCACCGCGTGCCCCTCGGCAATGCCGACGTCAAAGAATCTTTCGGGAATCTCTTTCATCAGCAGGTTCATGGAGCATCCTGTGGGCATTGCGGGGGTCACTCCCACAATGGCGGGATTGGCCTTTGCAAGCTCCACGAGTGTCTCGCCAAAGACATCCTGGAAGCGGGGAACGCCATTCTCCGAGACGATTCTCTCGCCCGTCTCAATGTCGAAGATTCCCGGCTGGTGCCACGATGTTGGAGACTGTTCGGCAGGCTTGTAGCCCTTGCCCTTCACTGTGTGTATGTGCAGCAGTTTGGGGCCTGTCATTTCCTTGATAATGTTGAGCGTACGCACAAGCTCAATAACATCGTGACCATCGATAGGGCCAAAATAGCGCACCGACATTCCCTCGAAAATATTCTGCTGCTGATAGAGCATCGCCTTCAGTCCGTTATTGAAACGTGTGAGGCTGGCAGCGCGTTTCTTGTTCAGCAGTCCTATCTTCGTCAGGAAGATTGCGGCCTTGTGACGTATCTTGTTGTACAGACGCGACGAGTGCATGGAGATGAGCAGCTGGCTCATTCCGCCGACGCTCTTGTCGATGGACATATTATTGTCGTTGAGGATGATGAGCAGATTGTTGTTGCTCACCGAAGCATTGTTCAGTCCCTCGTAGGCAAGGCCGCCGCTCATGGCTCCGTCGCCGATGACAGCCACCGTGCGTTCGCCGCTCTTGCCCTTAATGCCGGCCGAGACCGAGAGGCCCAGTGCCGCCGATATTGAGTTCGAGGCGTGTCCTGCGATAAAAGCATCATACTCGCTCTCTTCGGGCGAGGGGAAGGGCTTCAGGCCCTTGAACTTGCGATTAGTGTCGAAACGGTCGCGACGCCCCGTAAGAATCTTGTGTCCGTAGGCCTGATGACCTACGTCCCACACGATTTTATCGTCGGGGGTAGACATTGTATAGTGCAGTGCAACAGTCAGTTCCACAGCGCCGAGGCTCGACGCAAAGTGTCCCGGATTGTTTGCGAGGGATTCTATGATAAAGGCTCTCAGTTCGTCGCACACCTGCGGGAGCATACTCTCGGGGAGTTTCCTGAGGTCGGCGGGAGAGTTTATATTGCTTAATAATGGAAATTTCTTTTCTTCGGCCATAATAACCCTAAATTATCCTTATAACTCTTGCAAAAGTAATTAAATAGTCTCAAATAATAAAATTAGCGGCTGTTTATATTTCTATGCGCGCCATTTTTAGCCGCCCGCTGCGCCGGACATTTGCTGCGGGGCACAGAAAAAAGTGTTTACAAAATAAAAAAAGAAAGGGCCGAAAATGAAAATCGGTCCTTTCTTTTCGTCTACACAAAGCCTATGCAACGTCGCTGCGGGGCACTGCTTTTCTTGTACCCGAAGCGATTGAGCGCGGCGGCAACGTCGCTGCTGTGTACAAGCGTGAGCGTCTCGCGGTTGAGGTCGCAGCCGCACGCAAGCACGCGCGAGCTCATCGCAGGAATAATGCCGTCGGTGACAAGCTGTCCCACCCAACGGGCATTGCTGAAGTGGTCGTCCTTGTTGCCACAGGCCTCGACGATTCCCTGTGCAAGAGCCTCGCGCGCCGAGGCTGTGAGAGCATAATCGTTCTTGGCGAAGAGCGCCTCGGCTATCTGCATAAGTTCATCGGGCGAGTAGTCGTCGAAGTGGAACTTATAGGGGAAACGCCCCTCGAGTCCCTGATTCATAAGCATCATGCGCTCCATCTCCTTTTTGTAGCCCGCAAAAATCACGAGAATGTCGGGGTTGGGCTGCGAAAGTACCGTCAGCAGGGCGTCAATCACGTGGGCACCAAAATCTTTGCGGTCGTTGGCGCCGTCGCACAGGGTGTAGGCCTCGTCGATGAAGAGCACGTTTCCGCGAGCCTGTTCGAGCAGATGCTGCATATTGCATTCTGTCTCACCAATGTAGCGTCCCACGAGTCGCGTACGCTCGGTGACAATAACCTCGCCCTTGGAGAGCAGCCCCAGAGACTTGAATATCTTGCCCACCATCTTGGCTACGGTTGTCTTTCCTGTGCCGGGATTGCCGGTGAAAATCATATGTCCGGCCGAGGCTGCGGGAGCGCTGAGCCCTGCGGCGCGGCGCATTTCGTGGAACCTCATATTGTTGAACATCAAGTTAAAATGGCCTTTGAGATTCGCAAGGCCCACCATTGCGTTAAGCTCGCTCATCACCGTGTCGAAGGTGGCGACGGGCGACGCGAGCGGAGCAATCTGCAGGTCCTCGGGAAGCACCGTGCTTATCCTCTTCAGGGTGTTGGACTCGGCGCAGGCGCCGCCCGCAAACACGCGGTCGCATATGCGGGGATAAATGTCTTTCACGAAAAGCTTTCGCAGTTCATCGGCGCGCCACCCTGTGGAGACTCCGCGCGAGCGGGCATCGGCAAGGAACGAGAGAAGCTGCTTTTTGGCCTCTTCGGTAGGAAAAAAATCGCCATATTCAAACTGGCGCTGCATAAAATGCACCTGCTCGGCGAGGGTGTAGTTCTCGGCCGCAACGACGTTACCCTGCGGAAAAAAAGCAGCAAGCGAGGGGTAGGCCTCGAACAACGTGCGCACTTCGGACGGAGTGCCGCAAAGGAAAATCGCGCGCTCCTCGTTTCGGGCGAGCCACGCTACAATCTTGTCGACAAGGACGTTTGCCGAGGAGTCGAGAATGGCGCCTATATTAAAGAATACAAGCACGTTACATGAGTACGTCTGCATCGTGGAATTGAGTTCGCTGTAAGGGTTGACGCTATTTTTCCGCTCGACAAAAGTCATACAGTCAATCTCTTCGTACGTTTCGTAAGGGGTGACCAAAGGGACAAAAGAGCGCAAGAATGTTCTGTCCATCGTGTCGAGAATGTAGTTGCAGCCGCCATTCACGAGTCGCAGACTGGAACTGTGTCTGTACTCGTTCATCAGCAGCCTTCTCACCTTGGAGATTATCATTTTCTTGCACGCAGTGTAGCCCGGCAGCGAGGCCAACGAGCGCCACCGCTCGACGAAGCTGCCAAAGAGCATATGCTTGGCAAAAAGATAATCATCGTCAGCAGTAGAGAGTTCGTGCAACGACTCCACGCTGAAGAGAGTGCCATCGTAATGAATTTCGGCCATCGAAAAGGGCTCGCCATTGTGCAGCATATAGAGGCGATAATCGCCCGCCACCCAAATGTTACTCGTTAAGAGTTCGACGCTTACGCTGTTCTTGCGACCATCGGAGCGCAGATATTTCTCGGCCGTACCCATGGGTTCGTAGCTCTCGTTTACGCAATAGAATGCAAGCCCCGCATCGGCGTCGGGCTTTTCAACATTCAGGCGCATGGTGACGCTGCCCGAAACATTATCCTCGCGTTTTTTCATGGAGAGCGCCTTCACCTTCGGGTGCTGCAGATGGGCGCCATGCTGCAACAGCGAGAATGTGTAACGCACATTCTCGCCCATCGTGTCGTGGGGAGTCAGCCCCTCTTCCACGTTGACGCCGCACACAAGCAGAAAGTATCGACCGAACGTATATTCGGCCGTGCAATCAACCTTTAAAGTAAACTCCGACTCTTCGGGGCAGAAATAGAATGTGCGGAGCGCCAGAGGAACGCCCTCTTTGTAGAGCGCGGCAAAGAGGTGTCTATCGTTGCGGTTACACCCTATTTCGTTGAGAGTAAAGCTCAAAGAACGGCCGCAAAGGCTATTCTCGACAAACAGGCAACTGCGGTCGATCACCAGAGAGACAGCAGGAGCATTATCAACGGAAATATCAAGGTCGCGGCCAATGCTCAAACTCGCCGGGTACTCGGCTTTAGGAATCAGGTAAGTTACATCTTTGCATTTGTAAGAGGTGTAGGAAAAATCCTGTCTCCACGACTCTTTAGTGTCGTCGCACAATGCAAAAAAATCTTCAATTACATTATCAGAATCATCTTCGGAAGTGAAAAAATCGAACTCGTCGAATTCGTTAAAATCTTTATCAATCATAGTTTATCGTATTTTAATGGATTAAAAATTACCCGACGCACCATTGAAAGGCTGCCTCGGGAGAAAAAACAAAAACCCCGTCGAATGATGAGGTTTTTACAAATTCCGACCCCATGAGCAAAAGGCACATAATCCCCTTGCTTGTCGGAGGGTGTCCAACAATTCAAAGAACTCAATCACACACAAACAACCGCGCCCGCGACTCGTAGCCGTAGGTCGTTCTTTGCATGCTTTTTGTTCTTTGAATTACTGATCATAAACTATGATTTTCTAAATTTCGCCCAAATGGACGTTGCAAATATAGCTAATATTTTAAGCTATGCGCTTCTATTTATATTATTTAACATAAAAATTCTGTTCCTCTTGCGGAAAGGCCTCGCACAGCTCTTTTATAAGAGGAATGAGATTTTTCTTCACCACCGTGTCGTTGAGACGATGCTCGCCGTCGAACATCAGACAGCGTTCCTCGCCATAAAGCTGCGTCATCAGAGGACGGAAATTCACAATCTTGTCCTTTGTACCGAAAAGGCCGTAAACAAGCTGTTTCTCGGCCTCACAGACACCGTCGAACTGGTTTTTCTCCATCTGTTTGAAACGCTCGACCACACTCTTGTCTATGCGAAACTCCATCACTCCATCCTTGCGCTTGGCAGTATATTTGTGCTTGCCCATGTGGCCGAAGAGCAGCGTGCGCGACATTTCGAACGAAGGATTCACCACAATGCGGGGAACGCCCCACAGCTGCTGCGTATACATTCCACCCATGGAGGTGCCGATGATTATCAGGGGACGCTCTTTCTCTACCGTCGCACGCAAAAGTTCAAGCGCCTCGAAAGGGTCGACGGGAAGGTCGGGAGCAACCACGCGCCAGTCGGGAAAATGGCGGCGGAGCGACATTACCGTGCCCGAGCTTCCCGAAGAGGCGAAGCCGTGGACATACATCATCTTTTTTACATTTTCCATAATCGTCTGCTTTATGGAGCGAAGGTACGAAACTACTTTTATATATAGAGTCTAATATTAGGAAAAATCTATCACACGCGGCTGTAAATTTCAAATAAAGTATCGGCCGAGGGCGCAATAGAGGATAATTTACAGAATTTGTAGTATCTTTGGGTAGAAATTAAACACCCATCCGTTACTATGGCACACATCAAACGACTCTTCGCAGCAATATTGTTTCTTTTCACAATAGGTACATTCACATTTGCCCAGAAGGATAATGCCCATTGGGCAAAGATTGCCGAAGGAATGTCACAGGCCCTCATCGACAATTTCTGGGGGGCAAATTTCGAAGGCTACCCCGAGCGCTACTATTTTAACTACAAGAGCAACCTCGCCGACCTCACAACCGAGCACTATTGGCCGCAGGCTCATGCGATGGATGTCATTGTCGATGCCTATCTGCGTACGGGCGACAAGAAATATAAGAGTTTGTACCCTCTTTGGTGGAAAGGCGCCCCCGCGCACAATTTCGCCAAAGAGATGAACCCCAAAGACCCCTGGTGGAACGTATTTGTGGATGACATGGAGTGGATGACACTGACACTCATACGCATGTGGGAGAGCACAGGAAAGAGAGTCTATATAGAGAAAGCCCGCCAGATGTACGACGAGTGGATATGGACAACGTGGGGCCCCGAGTACGAGGCTCCGTGGTACGGCGGAATCACCTGGAAGACCGACATTGAGAAGAGCAAGAATGCCTGCTCCAACGGCCCGGCAGCGCTCATTGCCGCAAGGCTGTGCCGCTTCTACAACCGCGCGAAGCTGAAGGGTGGAAAATGCAAAGAGGCCTATCTGAGCGAGGCTGTAAAAATATATTCGTGGGAAAAGAGTGTGCTTTTCGACAGAGAGACGGGCGCCGTTTACGACCATATAAACAAGCAGGGAGAGATAAAGAAAAACTGGATTTTCACATACAACATCGGCACTTTCCTGGGCGCGGCCCACGAACTGTTCCTTATCACCGGCGACAGGCAGTATCTTGAGGATGCTATTTTGGCTGCAAACTACGTTGTCGAAAAGATGTCCAACAACAGAGGAGTGCTCGACGATGCGCCCCACGGCGACGGCGGACTGTTCCACGGAATCTTCTTCCGTTACTTTGTGAAGCTCATCAACGAGGAGAGCGTGGCAAAGGAGACACGCACAAAATTCCACAGTTACCTTACACGTCTGGCCCACACGATGCTCGAAAATGGCATCAACCGAAACACAATGCTCTACGGCGGACGATGGTGGAAGGCCCCTGCCGACAAAGAGATTGTTTCGCTCACTCCCCACCTCTCGGGCTGCATGCTCATGGAGGCCATGGCCACGCTGAAGCCCATAAAATAGCCATAAAATAGAGCTTCGCCGCCCACGCGCCGCGGAGAAAGAAATTTAAAGAGCCCCTACAATATTAACGACTTTTGGCCGTTAATATATAAGTAATACGAAGATGAAAAAACTATTTGCCATAATCATAGTCGCGCTTATCCCCCTGCTGTCGATGGCACAGGAACGTAAAGTGCAGAACAGGCCCTACATTGACTTCCGTCAGTTGCACTACGGATTCTTTTTCGGCCTACACTCGCAGGATATGGAGCTGGCCAACAACGGCTTTATCACCGCCAACGGAGAGCAGTGGTACGCCGATGTTGCCGCCTACAATCCCGGATTCAGCGTGGGAGTGCTTGCCGACCTCAGAATAAACAACTACCTTGCCTTGCGTCTGGTGCCCACGCTGCACTTCGGCGAAAAACAGGTAGTCTTTCGCGAGCTCAACAGCGGCAACAAAGAGCGCCAGCAGATAAAATCGACCTATATGTCTCTGCCGCTCGACCTTAAATTTGCGTCGCAGAGATTCAACAACTACCGCCCATACGTGATTGCGGGCGTAAACCCCATGCTCGACCTCACGGTGAAGAAACAGCGACAGCTGCTGATGAAAGATTTTGATTTTATGGTGGAGTTCGGAGTAGGATGCGACTTTTATATGCCCTTCTTCAAGCTGATTCCCGAGCTTAAATTCTGTTTCAGCCTGATGGACGTACTCGAGAAGAACCGCAGCGACCTTCTTGACGAAAATTTAAAGAAATTCACAGATTCGGTAGACAAGGCCGTGTCGAAAATGATTGTGCTCTCTTTCTACTTTGAGTAATACGTTCATTTAAACGCAGTAAGAGCACGCGACAAAGATTTTAGAAATCTTAACAAAAGTTAAAAGCTCGAATTTACTGCCGCATATATAATAAATACACTATTTTTGCGAAAGTTTAAACCAATAAAATTTATACAACTATGGCTTATGTAATTTCTGACGACTGCGTTGCTTGCGGTACATGTATCGACGAATGTCCTCAGGGTGCTATCTCTGAAGGCGATAAGTATTCAATCAACCCCGAATTGTGCATCGACTGCGGCAGTTGTGCAGGTGTATGCCCCTCTGAGGCTATTCAGGAGGGATAATTTTATGCAACGTTAAAAAATACGTGAAAAATTATTCCAATTAAAAGAATAAGAGGTTGCCCGTCGCAGACGTCGGCAACCTCTTTGTTTTTAGAGAGTGCAAAATATGAAATCCATACTATACTATATTGCCAAGGCCGCAGTGATAACCGCCATTGCCGTTATTCTGTATGCAATATACATTAACTTCTTTGTGTAGCAGAGAGGGCGCGAAAATACTCGCCGCCCCCGCAGAGTAACAAAAAAGGTTGCAAAGCTAAGCTTTGCAACCTTTTTTGTCATTTTCGATGAGTTCGAGCAGACGCCCAATTGCCTCATCCTCGGGGATATTCTTCTCGACACACTCTTTGCGACGATAGAGGCTGACCTTTCCGCGGGCAGCACCCACGTAGCCATAGTCGGCGTCGGCCATCTCTCCGGGACCGTTCACTATGCAGCCCATCACTCCTATCTTGAGGCCTTTAAGATGGGCAGTAGCCACCTTTATCTTGGCCAGCGTGCCCTGAAGGTCGTACATTGTGCGGCCGCAACCGGGACAGGCAATGTATTCGGTCTTGCTGATGCGCAGACGGGTAGCCTGCAGAATGCCGAACGAAAGGCTGTTAATATCTTCGGCCGAGATTGCGGGGCTCTCTATCCACACGCCATCGACAAGGCCGTCGATGAGCAGCACTCCAAAGTCGGCCGCAGCTTTTATTCTCAATGCCTCGATGCTCTGCTCCTCGTAGCAACGGCGCACAACCACAGGGGCACTCACGCCCGCCACCGACAATTTATGCACAAGGGCACGAATCTCGGCAACAGGATTAGCATGGTTGCTCTCGGCAACGACGATGCAATTGCCACACGCCTTCAACGACGCAAGAAGCTCGTCGTTCAGCTCACCATACTGCAATTTAAGAAAGAATGTATCTGCGCCCGAAAGGCTCGCCAATGAGTCGGCCGCAACGACGGGGAACTTTTCGCTGCCGCGTGCAAGCTGCGCTCCATCGACAACAAAGTCGGGGGCAAGGTCGCCGCCCGCACCCTCGAAGGGAGCCGAGACAACCACGGGGGCACCACCGCCACCCACGCCCGCAACAACGTCACTCTCGCGACGCTTGGGGTTAATATAGTCGAACGAATCCATCGCAACGCCATCGATGGCTGCGTGTCCCGCGCGCGAAGAAATATACTCTACAAGCTCTTTGGCCACGGGAATCTCGTTCTCGGGAGCCTCGGCAAGAGAGACACGCACAGTGTCGCCAATGCCATCGGCGAGAAGTGCGCCGATGCCCACGGCACTCTTTATGCGGCCATCCTCGGCGTCGCCCGCCTCGGTGACACCCAAGTGCAGAGGATAGGCAATACCCTCGGAGGCCATCACACTGTTGAGCAGACGCACGGTGGTAACCATCACCGGAGTGTTGCTTGTCTTTATAGAGACTACCACATTGTCGAAATTCTCGCGACGGCAGATGCGCAGGAACTCCATGCACGACTCCACCACTCCCTCGGGAGTGTCGCCGTAGCGGCTCATTATTCTGTCCGAGAGCGAGCCGTGATTCACTCCCACGCGGATGGCCTTGCCCTCGCGTTTGCACAGCGCTAGAAAGGCTGTAAATCTTTCGCTCAATCGCTCAAGTTCACGAGCATACTCTTCGTCAGTATATTCAATATATTTGAACGTGCGTGCAGTGTCCACGTAGTTTCCGGGATTCACCCTCACCTTGTCTGCATACTGTGCAGCAACGTCGGCAACAGAGGCATTGAAGTGCACGTCCGCCACAAGCGGCACGTTGCATCCGGCCTTTGCCGCGCCCTCTTTTATCGCACCCATGTTCACAGCCTCGCGACTGCCCTGTGTCGTCAAACGCACAAGCTCGCCACCACGCTCCACGATGCGCGCAATCTGCGCAACGCTGCCCTCGGTGTCCATCGTCGAAGTGTTTGTCATCGACTGCACACGCACAGGATAGTCGCTACCCATCATCAGGGCACCAACCTTCACGGCAACCGTCGCGCGACGCTTATAGTTGAAGAGGTCGATATTAGTTTGTCTTGTACTCATACTCCAAGCCTTTCAGGTCCTCGTTAGCCTTCTCAATCTTTTTCTTGAGGTTCTCTTTATAGGCAGCCAGACGCGCAGCAAGAGCCTCGTCGGCAAGCGCGAGCATTTCCACAGCGAGGATAGCCGCATTCAACGACGCATTCACGCCCACGGTAGCCACGGGGATTCCGGGAGGCATCTGCACGATTGCGAGCAGCGCATCCATTCCGTCGAGAGTGCTGTTGATGGGCACTCCGATTACAGGCAGAGTGGTGCTTGCAGCGATTACTCCGGGCAGATGGGCAGCCATTCCCGCAGCAGCGATAATCACCTTGATGCCGCGCTCTTTTGCGCCTTTGGCAAAGACCTCAACAGCCTCGGGGGTGCGGTGGGCCGAGAGGGCATTAACCTCGAAGGGAATCTGCATTTCGTTGAGAAAATCTGTCGCTTTTTTCATTACGGGAAGGTCCGAAGTGCTTCCCATTATCACACTTACAATAGCTTTCATTTTTATTCTGTTTTTAAAATTATTACTCTTTTCTGAGACGCGCCACGGGAATGTGCAGCGACTCTCTGTATTTTGCAACCGTGCGTCGCGCCATCGCAAAGCCCTGCTCTTTAAGCTTTTCCATAAGCTCGCCATCGGTGAGCGGGCAGTTTTTGTCCTCGCCATCGACAAGTTCTTGCAGACAGCGGCAGAGCTCGCGCGCCGATTTTTCGCCACCGCCTACCGTGGCCACTCCGTCGCTGAAGAAATATTTCAGCGGGAAGATGCCCCAAGGCAGCTGCACGTAGCGGTTGTTGCTCACGCGCGAGACGGTGGAAATGTCGTAACCGCTTTTGCGGGCAATGTCGTCGAGAATCATGGGCTTGAGCAATGCCTCGTCGCCGCCACCCAGAAGAAACTCTCGCTGGAATTCGACAATAGCCTCGATGGTGCGCGTCAGTGTCTGTTCGCGCTGCTTCATCGCACCGATGAAATTCCTCGCCGACTCTATCTTCTGTTTCAGGAAGATTGCGGCAGCCTTGCTTTCGGCCGAGCCGCTCTTCGACTGTTCTTCGAGCATATTGCAATATTCGTCGCTGACGCGCAGTTCGGGCAACATTCCGCTGTTCGACGAGATTGTGATAAACTCGCCGTTGACGTCAATAACAAAGTCGGGCACTATCTGCTGACGGCTCTGCCCCAGCGACTCGCTGAGCGACGCTCCGGGGCGGGGATTCAGCTTCACAATCTCGGCAAGCGCTTCGCGGCACTCATCTTCGTCGGCGCCCAGTTTCTCGGGAATAAGCTCCCAGCGACGGCGGGTAAACTCGTCGTAGGCCTCTTCTATGATGCGGCGCTGCAGTTCCTTGTCCTTGCCATCGTCGGCGCGGGCAATCTGTAGCAGCAGACACTCTTGCAACGAGCGTGCGCCGATGCCCGCAGGGTCGAACGCCTGAATCATCGCAAGCACTCTTTCGAGCTCGCTCTCGGGCACGTAGATTCCATTATAGATGTTAAGCTCGTCGGAAATCTCTTCGAGGGGCTTGTAAAGGAGCCCATCCTCCTCGAGCGAGCCTATAAGGTACTCGCCTATGCGCAGCTCATTCTCGTCGAGCGCAAGCTCGTGAAGCTGCTCGAGCAGGCTCTCACCAAAGGAGACGTCGTCCGACGTGGGAATATCGGCTGCCGTAGTGCGGCGGTTGTGAAAATCCCAGCCATAATAGTCGGGAATATCATCCTCGACTCTGTAATCGTCGGCAGAGTTCACCGTGGGAGCCTCTTCGGCATCATTCTCTTCGAAGTGGCCGACACTCTCGGGCGCGACAGACTCAATGGCGGGATTGTCTATAATCTCGCCACGCACCTTGTCCTCCATCTCCACGGTGTTGAGCTCGAGCATGCGAGCCAACAGCACCTGCTGGGGCGACAGGGATTGCAACAGTGCCTGTGTCTGCACCATTTTCTGTCGGGAACTCTTCTTTGCCATATATTATCTGTCCTTCTGTACAGAATGTTTTTTAGTACTTGAGCTTAGACTCGAACATTTTCTGCACTCGCTGTGAAAAGTATGAAGCAAGCTTCATACTTTTCGCTCGTTTGTATCAATATTTGAAACTGCTTCCGCCCAGGAATTCGCGTATTACGGATGTCGGGGGCAGCTCATTGTCCTGCAAAGGTACAACATAATCGAGAAAACGCAACAATCTTCGTGCCTCGGAATACTCGGGAAGTTTCTCGGGCACCCCGCGAAGCAGAGGCTCCACCTTCCATTTGAGCACTGCAAACTCGTAGAGCAGCGAAGAGTTGAACATTGCGTCGGCATTCTCTTGATAGGGGAAAATCCACTTTTCCTCGCCTGCCTGAACATCGGGCCAGCGCTGTATGGTCTCTACAGCCGAATAGCCGCGGTACTTGTAGTCGCGCAGCATGCGGCGCAGCAGTCGGTTGTCGGACGTGGGAATATAGTTGTGGTAGTCGAGCTTGATGGATGTAAGCGCCGACACGTATATGCGGTACTTTTCGTTCTCGGGAATCTGGGCCGTCAGCGTGGGGTTCAGGCCGTGCGTGCCCTCGATTACGAGCACCATCTGCGGCTCGAGTTTCAGCTTGTTTCCGCGGAACTCACGCTCGCCCGTCTGGAAATTGTAACGGGGAAGGTCGACCTCTTCGCCGGCAAGAATCTGCGTCAGCTGCTTGTTGAAAAAGTCGAGGTCGATGGAGTACAGCGATTCAAAATCGTAGTCGCCATCCTCTTTGCGGGGAGTCTCGGTGCGGTTGAGGAAATAGTCGTCGAGCGAGATTGCCACGGGACGCAGTCCGCACGCCATAAGCTGAATGCTTATGCGCTTGCTGAATGTTGTCTTTCCCGACGACGATGGGCCCGCGACAAGCACCACTCGCGCTCCGCGCGCGTGTATTTCGTCGGCAATCTTTGTCATTGCCTTCTCTTGAAGAACCTCGCAGACGTTTACAAGGTCGATGCCCTTGCCCGCCATCACAGCCTTGTTGAAGTCGCCGATAGTCTCGACACCCATCAACTGCTGCCAGCGGTGACGCTCGGCGAAGCGCTCTTGCAGTTTCTCTTGCGGCACCTTGTCCTCGAGCGACATTGGCGTCTCGCGGTTGGGCACGCGCAGCAGCAGTCCGTCGCCGAACTTTTCAATCTCGAAAAGCTTCAGATAGCCGGTGCTAGGCAAAAGGCCGCCATAGTAGTAATCTATATAATCCTCGAGCATATAATAGCTTGTGTAGAGCGAGCCGTAGGTCTCGAGCAGACGCACCTTGTCCGTGCGGCCGATGGAAGAGAAGACCTCGATAGCCTCGCGGGTGCTGCACTCCACACGTTTGAAAGGAATGTCGCGCTCCACAATCTCGAGCATATTTTTCTTGATAGCCTCAACATCCTCGGCGCTCAGTTCCTCGTCCATACGGCAGTAGTAGCCTTTGGAAATAGGGTTCTCGAAACGCACCGTACGGCCGGGGAAAAGCTCGTTCATCGCCTTCATCATCACAAAGGTGAGCGAACGAACATACATTTTCATTCCGTCCTTTGAGGTAATGTTCAAAAACTCAACATCCTTGTTACGATAGACACGGTACATGAGCCCTACCACCTGATTGTTCACGCGCGCAGCAACCGCCCCGTGAGGCAGGTCCAACGCCAAATTGCTGTATATGTCCAAGAGTCTGCAACCTGAAGGGAAAAGAGTGGTTGTGTCGTTGTTTTTGCAATAGATTCTTATCATGGCAGTCCGTTTTTAGAAATTGTTGAAACTACTTTCGCAAACTTAAACAAAATTTTCGGATATCGTGCATGTTTAAACAAAATTAGCATATTATTTTAATCTCCGTTCAGCATCTGTTTTTTAAGCACCACTGTTGAAACAAACAAAAAGAGAGGCAATTGAAAAATCGCCTCTCAATATACAATATCTATTTTTTACTTTACAAACACCTTTTTCTTCACCACCCTTCCGCCAACGTTCAGCACAAGAATGTAATAAACTTCACATAATTTTATAGAGAAGGAACAAAAAAATCTCTTCACCCGTGAAGGTGAAGAGATTTTTCATTTATGCTCGAATATTTATTACTCTGCGCTCCAGTCGAGTTTAGACATACGAACGTAGCTTGAGTAGCGTTTCTGAGCCATCTGCTGAGCAGCGTCGAAGAGCTCCTGAGCTGCCTCGGGGAACTGCTTAGCAAGCGATGCGTAACGAACCTCGCCTTTGAGGAACTCCTGGAACTTGTCCCACTGGGGCTCCTTGCTGTCGAGTACGAAGGGGTTCTTACCCTCTGCCTCGAGAGCGGGGTTGTAACGCCACAAGTGCCAGTAACCGCACTCAACGGCTGCAGCCTGCTCGGCCTGTGCCTTACCCATACCCTTGCGGATACCGTGGTTGATACAGGGAGCGTAAGCGATTACGAGTGAAGGACCGGGATAAGCCTCAGCCTCGCGGATAGCCTTCAAGCACTGGTCGTAGCTTGCACCCATTGCAATCTGTGCAACGTAAACGTAACCGTATGTTGTTGCGATGAGACCGAGGTCTTTCTTACGGATGCGTTTACCCGATGCAGCGAACTTAGCGATTGCGCCGAGAGGAGTAGACTTAGAAGCCTGACCACCTGTGTTAGAGTAAACCTCTGTATCGAGTACAAGGATGTTGATGTCCTCGCCCGATGCAATTACGTGGTCGAGACCGCCGTAACCGATATCGTAAGAAGCACCGTCACCACCGATAATCCACTGTGAACGCTTAGCGATGAACTGCTTGATGTCGAGAATCTGCTTAGAGTAGTCGCAACCGCACTCCTCGCAAGTAGCGATAATCTGGGGAGCAAGCTCTTTAGTAACAGCAGCGTTCTCTTTATTCTCGATCCACTGACGGAAGAGAGCCTTCTGCTCGTCGCTGCACTTCTCGCAGTTCTGAGCCTCTGTCATAAGACGCTCGAGACGGTTGCGCATCTTGTTGTCGGCAAGTTTCATACCAAGACCGAACTCGCAGAAGTCCTCGAAGAGTGAGTTTGCCCATGCGGGACCCTCGCCATTCTCGTTTGTTGTATAAGGAGTTGAGGGAACAGAGCCCGAGTAGATTGAAGAACAACCTGTTGCGTTAGCTACCATTTCGTGGTCGCCGAAGAGCTGTGTGATGAGCTTCACGTAAGGTGTTTCACCGCAGCCCGAACATGCACCCGAGAACTCGAAGAGAGGAGTAGCGAACTGTGAGTTTTTGGGGTTAGACTTCACGTCTACGAGAGCCTGCTTGCTCTTAACATTCTTAACGCAGTACTCCCAGTTAGCAGCCTCGGCCTTCTCGCCCTCGAAGGGAACCATTGTGAGAGCCGAACCACCCAATTTGGGATTACCGGGACATACGTCAACACAGTTACCGCAACCGAGACAGTCGAGAACACCCACCTGAATGCGGAAGTTCATGCCCTTCATAGCTGCGGGAGCCTTCATTTCGATAGTCTCTGCGCCGAAGCCTGCCTTCTCGTTCTCGTCGAGTACGATGGGACGGATACAAGCGTGAGGACAAACGTATGAGCAACGGTTACACTGGATACATTTAGAAGCGTCCCACTTGGGAACGAATGCGCTTACACCGCGTTTCTCGTAAGCCGATGTTCCCTGAGGCCATGTACCGTCAGCAATCTGCAAGAATGAAGAAACGGGGAGCTGTGCACCATTCTGTGCGTTGATGGGGCGTACAACCTCGTTGATGAATGCGGGGTCGTTGTTAGCCTCAACCTCGTCAGCGGGAAGGTTGGCCCATGCGGGATCGATTGCAAGCTGTTTGTACTCGCCACCGCGATCGACAGCTGCGTTGTTCTTATCAACAACATCCTGACCCTTCTTACCGTAAGACTTAACGATGAACTTCTTCATCTGCTCGATAGCGAGGTCTACGGGAATAACGCCTGTGATGCGGAAGAATGCACTCTGAAGGATGGTGTTTGTGCGGTTGCCGAGACCAATCTCCTGGGCAATCTTTGTTGCGTTGATGTAGTAAACTGTAATATCGTTCTTTGCAAAGTAGCTCTTGATGCTGTTGGGCAGGTTGTTGATGAGCTCCTCGCCGTCCCAGATGGTGTTCAAAAGGAATGTACCACCCTTCTGCAAGCCGCGGATTACGTCGTACATGCGCAAGTAAGCCTGTACGTGGCAAGCAACGAAGTTGGGAGTGTTTACAAGATATGTAGAGCGGATGGGCTTGTCACCGAAACGGAGGTGTGAGCAAGTGAAACCACCCGACTTTTTAGAGTCGTATGAGAAGTAAGCCTGACAGTGCTTGTCGGTGTTCTCACCGATAATCTTCACTGAGTTCTTGTTAGCACCTACAGTACCGTCGGCACCAAGACCGAAGAACTTAGCCTCGAACATACCCTCTGAAACTGCAATCTCCTCTTTTGCGGGGAGTGAAGTGAAGGTAACGTCGTCAACGATACCCACTGTGAAGTGGTTCTTGGGCATGGGGAGTGCGAGGTTCTCGTATACTGACATTACAACAGCGGGAGTAACGTCGTTTGAGCCGATACCCGAGCGACCACCAACGATGATGGGGTTGATAGCCTTCAGTTCGGGAGAGTCGTTGAATGCCTCAACAACATCGAGGTAAAGAGGCTCACCGTTTGCTCCGGGCTCTTTTGTACGATCGAGAACAGCCACACGTTTAACGCTCTTGGGCATTACTGCAGCAAGATACTTGAGTGAGAAGGGACGGTAGAGGTGTACGCTTACGAGACCCACCTTCTCGCCTTTCTGGCCAAGGTAGTCGATTGTCTCGCGAACAGCCTCTGTTGTAGAGCCCATTACAACAATCACGCGATCGGCGTCGGGAGCACCATAGTATGTGAAGGGTGCGTAGTTGCGGCCTGTGATTGCTGAAATCTCTTTCATATACTCGGCAACAATGTCGGGCACTGCGTCGTAGTACTTGTTAACAACCTCTTTGTGAGTCATGAATGTCTCGGGATTCTCGGCTGTACCGCGTGTAACGGGTGCAGTGGGAGTGAGAGCGCGGTTGCGGAAGTCCTGAACTGCGTCCCAGTCTACGAGACCTGCGATATCCTCCTGCTCGATGAGCTCGATCTTCTGAATCTCGTGTGATGTACGGAATCCGTCGAAGAAGTTGAGGAAGGGGATGCGGCTCTTGATTGTAGCGAGGTGTGCTACGGGAGCCAAGTCCATAACCTCCTGAACTGAGCCCTCGCAGAGCATTGCGAAACCTGTCTGACGACAAGCCATTACGTCCATGTGGTCACCGAAGATACACAAAGAGCTACCTGCGATACTACGAGCCGATACGTGGAACACGCTGGGGAGAAGTTCGCCGGCAATTTTGTACATATTGGGTATCATGAGCAAGAGACCCTGCGATGCTGTAAATGTGGTTGTAAGGGCACCGGCCTGCAAAGAACCGTGTACCGCACCGGCAGCACCACCCTCAGACTGCATCTCCTGAACGGCTACTGTCTCGCCGAAAAGGTTCTTACGTCCTTGAGCCGCCCACTCGTCTACATACTCCGCCATTGTTGACGAAGGAGTGATGGGGTAGATGGCTGCTACCTCGGAAAACATATATGCTACGTGAGCCGCAGCCTGGTTTCCGTCACAAGTGATAAATTTCTTAACTTTAGTCATTTTTATAATATTTTGAATATTAAATTTCAGCTACTTAAATGAATGAGGGGACAAAAATACAAAATAAATAGATATGAATATCATAAAATCCTCAAAAAAGAGTAATTTTGTGGAATATTTAAGCTATGAAACGTCTAATTATTACCATTATAAGTATAAGTCTGCTGTTTGCAGGCGAAATTAAAGGGCAATATTGGGATTCGCCCAAGAGAGAGTATCGCGCCGTGTGGCTGACGACTATCGAGAATCTCGACTGGCCGAAGACCAAGGTAAAGTCGCCCGCCGACATCGACAGACAGAAAGGCGAGCTCATTGCCCTGCTCGACTCGCTCAAGAGATATAATATAAATACTATATTATTGCAGACGCGCGTGCGCGGAGACGTCATCTACCCCTCGGCGATAGAGCCATTCTCGGCTGTGCTCACGGGAAAGGCGGGAAAGAGCCCCGGATACGACCCTCTTGCATTTGCCATCGAGGAGTGCCACAAGAGAGGAATGCAGCTGCACACGTGGCTCGTGACGCTGCCGTTGGGAAAGGCGCAGCACATGAGGTCGCTGGGCAGCATGGGACTGAGCCGTCGTCGTCCGTCGCTGTGCAAATTGTATCAGGGCAGCTGGTACATGGAGCCGGGCGAGCCCGAGACCACAGAATACCTGAAGTCGCTGGTTGCCGAGATTGTAAGAAATTACAACATCGACGGCATTCATCTTGACTACATACGCTACCCCGACCGTCCCCGCGACTATAATGACCGCGCCTTGCACCGTCGCTACGGCAAAGGCAGCAGCCTCGCCGACTGGCGCCGCGAGAATATCACACACATTGTGCGCGAAATTTATGGCACGGTGAAAAACATAAAGCCGTGGGTGAGGGTAAGTTGTGCGCCGCTGGGCAAACACGACGACCTTGCAGGCTATTCGTCGCGAGGATGGAACGCGCGCCGCACGGTGTTCCAAGATGCGCAGAAGTGGTTGCAGGAGGGAATAATGGATATTCTTTTCCCCATGATGTATTTCTCGGGCAACAATTTCTACCCGTTCATGCTCGACTGGCAGGAGAATGCCGCCGGACGCCACATTGCGCCGGGACTGGGTGTCTACCGTCTGCTTGCGAGCGAGGGCGACTGGGAGGCCGACGAGATTACCCGCCAATTTTTCACGTCGCGCGAGGCAAAAACTGCAGGAACAGCTATTTTCCGCGCCGAGCATCTGCTGCAGAATAACAAGGGAACGGCCGAATTCCTGAAGATTTTCAACAGCCGCCCCGCGCTTATCCCTGCAATGACGTGGGCCGACGAAGAGGCGCCGCAGGCACCCAAGAGCATGGAAGGCGTGCGTTCGGGCGGCACTCTGTACCTTTGCTGGCAGCAGGTGAAGGCTGCGAAAGGAATGCCCGCGACAAGATACAATATCTACTCTTCGAGCAGCTATCCTGTAGACACTGAGGACATTAACAACCTTGTGGCGGCGAACGTAAAGGACACGCTCTTTGCATGGAACGACCTTCCCGAGAAGAGATATTGGGCGGTAACCGCCGTAAATGCATTTGAAATGGAGAGTGCGCCTGCAACGTGGCGCGAGAGTGTGCCTTGTTCGCGTATGTACCGCGAGCGTTTCACCCTCGCCGAGGAGCAGAGCTGGGGCACGCGAGTGCTTATCAAGGATGCGACGGGGCGTCTGCTGCTTTCGTCGCCTTATAATGGTAGCATCAACGTGCAGGGATTGCCGCCGGGCAGTTATCGTCTCGAAGTGATGTCGCGCAAGGGTGCGATTCTCGAAAGGCACTTTTTCACAAGATAAAATGGCCTCTCTGGGTTACAGATATTTTCGTTTATTATAGGGATTGAGGATTATTTGCTCTCAATCCCCATAATTTTCACCATTTGCTTTAGAGAATAATTGCAAAAGATACTCCGCCCCAAAAGAGGGAGAATTTTTGCAAGCAACGGTAAATTTAAAGAGCTGTCCCTCTAAGATTAGAGGGACGAGGAGCAGACGTAATCGTCTGCGACGGAGGGAGTATGAAATATATAATCGTCGAACGACCAATAAACGAAGAATATTTTTTCTAACTCCCTCCCCCTATCGGGTACTCCCTCTTACAGAAGAGGGAGAGTTTTTAATTTTTTTAATGTACAATGTTTTTATATTGCATAGGTTACTTTCAAAAAAATACAGCACTGTCAAAATCACAGGCAACGGCCGCAGTAAAAGGCGCGGAAAAGAGTGTGAAAGTTTTCTTGCGCGCCGTGGCGCAGCTTAACTTTCACACTCCCGCGTAGTCTTTCTGTGGGGAAAGTTGCCGACAAACGAGCGACGAACGAGGAACATTTTCGCTTGCGAAAATTTGTGAGCCGAGGAGAGAGTGACTGATTTTGTCTGTGCTGTGCCTTTTGCACCCTTTTGGGCGCCAAAAGGGTGGATAGAAACAAAGACCGATAAATTAGCAATAAAAGATTAAAGGTAAAAACTGCCGCTAATAATCAAAAACTAAAATTGCTGTAGAATAAAAAAAAGAGATTGAGGAACATCTGCCCTCAATCCCCATAATTGAAAATAACCCTCTACCACTCACAAAAAAGGTGCGCCGAATCGGCGCACCCTATAAAATATTCCAGACAAATTAAGCAAAGTCGAGATTGAGATTCTGGCGGAGCCTCTCAAGAGCCGGATTCTTCTCCGTCAGCAGCTTGAACTGCTCCGTGCGATTATATATGCGACGCTGCACCTGCTGCGTATTCTGCTCAATCTTCATTTCAATGTTACCGCCGCCCAAGGCATTGGCAATATAAGCAGTGATGCTCTTCGCCTCCTTTGCGAAAATCTCCGACACGTGCATATTATCCACCCTGATGACAAAAGAGTTCTCGCCGAGAAGTTCGGGGTTTATAATCTTCATTCTGTCGGCAAGAGCATGCTCGTTCACCGGCAGATGCACCGCATATTCGAACCACTTCTGCGCGAGAATCTCCTGCGTCAGCGGAGTGCGTTTTTTCGCCTCGGCAGCCTTGTCGCCTTCGTTGGCGGCAGCAGTCTGCTGCGCAGCCTCGGCCGATGCGCCGCGTGTGGCCGCCGTATGTGTGCGGCTGAACATTCCTCCGAATGGAGCCTTTCCGTTCTCCACGCCCCTCTTCAGAGCTTCGGGGCGGCCGTTGAGCACTCCCGGTTGACGGGGCGGCGGCTGCGGAGCAGGTGCGGCACTCTGTGGCGCGCTCGGCGCCTGTGGTTGCGGGGCCGGTTGTTGCACCTGAGGTTGCTGTGCTACGGGCGCCGATGGGGTAGGCGCGGGCTCTCTCTTTGTCTCCTGCACGGGCGCAGCGACGGGTGCAGACGCGACAATCTGTTGCGCGTTTGCATTAAATATGGGCTTCAGACGTACAGGGCCTTGCCCCGAACTCTCTTCGCCGCCGTCGGCATTTATCTGCGACAGCTGAATGATGGTAAGCTCCACCAGCAGACGCTTGTTACGGCTCGTGCGATAGCCTGCGTCGCAGTCGTTGCACAGTTTGATGGCGCGGAACAGGAATTTGGGCGGGCATTTTGCCGCCTGCTCAATGTATCTCTTGCGCAGCTCCTCGCCACACTCTAGCAGAGGGTGGGTGGCAGGGTCGCTCGCCACCAGCAGGTCGCGGAAGTGCGAAGCGAGGCCACTGATGACAATGTTACCCTCGAATCCCTTGTTCAGAATCTCGTTGAAGAGCAGCAGCAACTGCGAGGTCTGCGAGGCGAGAATCTGCTCCGTGAAGCGGAAGTAGTAGTCGTAGTCGAGGATGTTCAGACTGCCGATAACCTTGTCGTATGTGAGGTTGCCCTGCGTGAAGCTTGTCATCTGGTCGAACAGCGACAGTGCGTCGCGCATACAGCCGTCGGATTTCTGTGCAATGATGCGCAGCGCATCGTACTCGCTGGTAATTCCCTCGCGGTCGGCGATGCTCTTCAGGTGGGCAATAATGTCGCCCGACTCGATGCGGCTGAAGTCGTAAATCTGACAGCGCGAGAGTATCGTGGGGATAATCTTGTGTTTCTCGGTTGTAGCGAGAATGAATATTGCGTGTGCGGGCGGCTCTTCGAGAGTCTTCAGGAAGGCGTTGAACGCAGCCTGCGACAGCATGTGTACCTCGTCGATGATGTACACCTTGTACTTTCCCACCTGCGGCGGAATGCGCACCTGCTCGTTCAGTCCGCGAATGTCGTCCACGGAGTTGTTGCTCGCCGCGTCGAGCTCGTAGATAGAGAACGAACGCTGCTGGTTGAACGACTGGCACGACTCGCAACTGTTACAAGGCTCGCCCTCGGGGGTGGGGTGCTCGCAGTTGATGGTCTTTGCGAAGATGCGGGCACAGGTGGTCTTTCCCACTCCGCGCGGACCGCAAAAAAGATAGGCGTGGGCCAGCTTGCCTGTGTGTATGGCATTCTTCAGGGTGGTAGTCAACGATTTCTGTGCAACGACCGACTCGAACGTGTCGGGGCGATATTTTCGTGCGGATACTATGTAGTTTTCCATGTTCGCGGGTATTCTTTGGCACTGTTAGTTTTCGATAAGCGAAAATAGCTATTTTTTTCGGGAAAAGGTGTCTCTTTTGACAAAAATAACTTCGGCGAGTGTAAAAAAAGCATCTTGCGATGTTTTTAATATGTTTTTTTCAATACTTTTGTAGAGTGAAGCCTGCCGGCGCGGGCTTCGAAAGAGTAGTATAATTTATGCGCCTGACGATTCCTGTGGAACTGCCCAAGGGAGAGCTCGAAATTTCGCACGCCACACGGCAGATGATTATGGGCTCCTGCTTTGCCGAGAATATCGGCAAACGGCTCGTCGCGTGCAAATTTCCGGTGATGCTCAACCCCTTCGGCATTCTCTACAACCCTCTGTCGATAGCCGCTGCGCTGCGTCGCATCGTCGCCGGAGAGCTCTTCGCCGACGACTCTCCCGAACTTGCCTTCCACGGCGAACGCTGGCACAGCATGCTGCATCATGGCGATTTTTCGCGTCGCGACAAAGGCGAGCTTCTCGCGGCCGTCAACGGCTCCATCGAGGCTGCCCGTGCCCATCTGTCGGGGCTCGACCTTCTGACGCTCACCTTCGGCACAGCCTACGTCTACCGTCGCAAGAGCGACAATATGGTCGTGGGCAACTGCCACAAGATTCCCGGTACCGAGTTTACCCGTTCGCTGCTCACGGTGGGCGAGGTTGTCGATGCCACAGCCGAGGCTTTCGAGCAGCTGCTCGGCTGCTCCCAGGATGCGAAGATGCTGCTCACCGTCAGCCCCATACGTCACATACGCGACGGGGCCCACGGCAACCAGGTGAGCAAGGCGGTGCTGCTGCTTGCCGTCGAGGAGCTTAAAAGATGCTTCCCCGGCAAAGTATTCTACTTTCCTGCCTACGAGATTATCCTCGACGAGCTGCGCGACTACCGTTTCTACGCCGAGGACATGCTTCACCCCTCCGAGGCGGCCGCCGGCTACGTGTGGGAGTGCTTCAGAAACACATATTTCGGCGAAGCTACCGACAGCCTCGCCACGCAGATAGAGGATATTACCCGCGCTCTCGCCCACCGTCCTTTCGACGCACAAGCACAGGCGCACATAGAATTTAAACGGAAATTATTGTCGAAGATAGAGGCGCTAAAAGAGAAATATCCTCTCCTCGACTTTTCAAACGAAACAGAGCAATGTCGTACACAATAGAAAAGATAAGCAAGATAATAAAGGCTCAATATGTGGGCAGTGCCCCCGACGTCAAGATACTGAGGCTGCTCACCGACAGCCGCTCGCTGAGCTTCCCCGACGAGACGCTCTTCTTTGCCATCGTCACCCGTCACGGCGACGGCCACAACTACGTGGACGAGCTCTACCGCCGCGGCGTGCGTAGCTTTGTGGTGAACAGTGCCTTCGACTGCAGCCGCTTCCCCGACGCGGGCTTTCTTGTGGTGAAGGACACGCTGCAGTCGCTGCAGCTGCTTGCCGCCCACCATCGTGGCAGCTACGACATTCCTGTGGTGGGAATCACCGGCAGCGACGGAAAGACCATCGTCAAAGAGTGGCTCTACCAGCTGACGGCGGGCAACTACGTGGTTACACGCTCGCCCCGCAGCTACAATTCGCAGATAGGCGTCCCCCTCTCTGTGTGGATGATGGGCGAGGAGACTACGCTCGGAATCTTCGAGGCGGGAATCTCGCAGCAGGGCGAAATGGACAATCTGCAGAAGATTATTCGTCCCACAATAGGAATAATCACCAACATCAGCGAGGCGCATCAAGAGAACTTTAGCAACATGCAAGAGAAGTGCGACGAGAAGCTATCGCTCTTCAAAGATTGCGACATTATCATATACAATGGCGACGACCCCATGCTGTGCAACAGCGTGCGTCGCTCGCTCTACTCCTCGCGCGAGATTGCATGGTCGTGCAAGGATGCCGAGCGCCCTCTCTTCATAAGCTCCATAGAGAAGGGCACCGAGAGCACGAAGATAACCTACCGCTACCTCTCGTTCGAGAACAGCTACACGATACCCTTCCTCGACGACGCCTCGATAGAGGACTCAATAAACTGCCTCGCTGCGGCACTCTATCTGATGGTGCCCGCCGAGGTTATTGCCGGCCGTATGGCCACTCTCGAGCCTGTGGCCATGCGTCTCGAGGTTAAAGAGGGAGTGAACAACTGCGTGCTTATAAACGACAATTCCAATTCCGATACAGCCTCGCTGGATATTGCGCTCGACTTTATGGAGCGCCGATGCAGCGCAATGCCCCATCTGCGTCAGACACTCATCCTCTCGGACCTCAAAGAGACGGGACAGACGACACGCTCGCTCTACCGCACGGTGGCGCGCTACATAGAGAAACGCGGCATTGAAAAGTTCATAGGCATCGGACGCGACATAAAATCCGAGGCTGCGCGCTTCGAAAAGATGAGTCTCGAAGCCCACTTTTTTGCCACGGTCGAGGAGTTTATCGCCTCGCGCGAGTTTGCCGACCTCCACGACGAGGTTATTCTGATAAAAGGCTCTCCCGCCTTCCGCTTCGAGGAGATTACCGACGCCCTCGAAAAGAAGGCCCATCAGACGGTGCTCGAAGTGAATCTCAGCGCTCTGCGCGAGAATCTCAACCACTACCGCAATTTTCTGAAACCCGAGACAAAGGTAATATGCATGGTCAAGGCATCGGCCTACGGTGTCGGAGCAATGGAGGTTGCACGCACCCTGCAGGATTGCCACGTAAACTATCTTGCCGTGGCAGTGGTCGACGAGGGTGTGGAGCTGCGCAAGGCAGGACTCTCCACGGGCATCATAGTGATGAATCCCGAGCCATGCTCTTTCCGCTCGCTCTTTGCCAACAAGCTCGAGCCCGAGGTCTACAGTTTCTCCATGCTGCGCTCGCTGGTGCGCGCAGCCACACGCGAGGGAATAACCGACTACCCTGTACACATAAAGATAGACACGGGAATGCACCGTCTGGGATTCCTGCCCCAAGAGGTGCCCGCGCTTGTCGAGGAGCTCAAGCAGCAGACGGCGCTCACCCCTCGCTCGGTGTTCTCGCACTTTGCGGGCAGCGACAGCGACCAATTCGACGACTTCACCCGCCAGCAGGCTGAGCGTTTCGCCCTTGCGGCCGACACGTTGCAGGCAGCCTTCCCCCACCACATTCTGCGCCACATTTGCAACAGCGCAGGCATCGAACGCTTCTCGTGCGAGCAGCGAGACATGGTGCGTCTGGGCATCGGCCTCTACGGAGTCTCGCCCATCAAGAGAGACGCAATGCTGAAGCCCGTCGCCACGCTCAAGACCATAATACTGAACCTGCGCGACGTTCCCGCCGACGAGACTGTGGGCTACAGCCGTCGCGGCACACTCACACGCCCCTCGCGCATAGCTGCCCTGCCCATAGGATACGCCGACGGTCTCAACCGCAAACTGGGCAACCGACGCGGCTACTGTCTGGTGAATGGAAAAGAGGCGCGTTACGTGGGAAACATCTGTATGGATGTCTGTATGGTCGATGTTACGGATATTGATTGTAAAGAGGGCGACACTGTTGAGATTTTCGGTAATAATCTGTCGGTGCACGACCTTGCCGATTGGATAGAGACGATTCCTTATGAGATTCTCACCTCTGTGTCGACGCGCATCAAGCGTGTGTATTATTGCGACTGATGGTGGCTAGCTTTATTTAGAATTGTGTATAATACGGGGATTGAGGGCAGATGTTCCTCAATCTCTTTTTTTATTCTACAGCAATTTTAGTTTTTGATTATTAGCAGCAGTCTTTACCCTTAATCTTTTATTGCTAATTTATCGGCCTTCGTTTCTATCCACCCTTTTGGCGCCCAAAAGGGTGCAAAAGTAGTGCCAGCGAGTACAATGCAAGTTTGCACAAACTTTCGCACTTTATCCGAAAAAAATACGGGCTTTCACTGTGCCCTTTAACGGTGCCGGAAGTTTTTAGAAGTTACCGATGCTTGCAAAAAACTCCCCCTCTTGGCTAAGAGGGGGTGGCCGTAAGGCCGGGGGCGTTCGATGATTATTTATTCTAACTCCCTCCCCCTTCGGGGCTTCACTAGTTCAGCACTCCTTTGGGAAACTAAAGTTTCCGTCGTCGCAAACATTGCTCGTTCGCAATGTCCCTCTTACAGAAGAGGGAGAGTTCCCTTTA
>JAFYPH010000003.1 GCA_017547585.1 Bacteroidaceae bacterium
GCGCCTCGGGAGAAAAGGCGGCTTGCACTATCTTTGAATAAGATAGGCGGCGCCTCGGGAGAAAAGGCGGCTTGCACTATCTTTGAATAAGATAGGCGGCGCCTCGGCAATAAAAAAAAGCCAGCTTTTTTTGTATTGCGCTCGGCTTGCACTATCTTTGCAAAAAGTTAGATTGGAATAATAGTGTATCAACCTTATAAATTATATGATACGATGAAAAAGAATATATTATACATACTAACATGTATGCTCGCCGCAGTTCCTTCGTTTGCACAGACTGAGGTGGGACAATATGTAAATGGCGAGGCAACAGGTGTCACATATTATCTGCCCAACACCGCCCTCGACATTACTCTCGAGGCGATGGAGATTACACGCACTCCCGGAGAGTTCAGCGCCTATGCAGGAAACTATCTGCACATTAACGATGCAATAAGCAAGGCCGAGAAATATTGGGAAATCTCTTCAATCAGAATCAAGCAGATTGGAACACCCAACCCCGAGAAGATGTACACAATAAAGCTTGCTGCCGGCAGCACTGCGTCGAACGTGCAGCTGAGCAAAGAGGGTATTCTGCAGGCAATAAACACCACTGTTGCCGAGGATGCGCCCGAGGCAAAGAAGAGCGCGCCCAAGCAGTTGCCCGACCCCAAAAGCTATCTTACCGAGGAGATTCTGCAGGCAACATCGACAGCAAAGATGGCCGAGCTTACATCGAAAGAGATTTACGCGATACGCGAGAGCAAGCTCGCAATCACACGTGGACAGGCCGAGAATATGCCCAAGGACGGACTCTCGATGCAGCTGGTACTCGGAGAGTTGAACATGCAGGAGCAGTCGCTGAAGAGCCTCTTCGTGGGCACCTGCGACACAGTAAAATACACCTGCAACATAAAATTGACACCCACAATGGAGAGCGACACGACAAAAGCCGTGCTTTTCCGCTTCTCACGCAAATTGGGTATCCTCAAGAGCAACGACCTTGCAGGCGCACCCATATACTACGACTTCAAAAATCTCTTCAGCATTCCCCAGCCCGCCGACAACGGAAAGAAGAAGAAGGCTCCCAAGAAAGAGGGTGTCTTTGTAAACATTCCCGGAAAAGCGGCAGTGAAAATATACTCTCCCACAGAAATATATTTCGAAGGTGAACTTCCTTTCGCACAGCTGGGCACCACAGAGAGCCTGTCGAAAGAGCTTTTCAACAAGAATGTAACAACAAAGGTAGTGCTCGACAAGGCCACCGGCGGAGTAATAAAAATAGAGAACTAAAAGAATAATAACATAAAAAACAGATAAAAGAAGATGTTTGAAAACCTAAGCGAACGCCTTGAACGTTCATTTAAAATACTCAAGGGCGAAGGCCGCATAACAGAGATTAACGTCGCCGAGACACTGAAAGACGTGCGCAAGGCACTGCTCGACGCCGACGTAAACTACAAAGTGGCAAAGACATTCACCGACACGGTAAAGAACAAGGCCATCGGCCAGAATGTACTCACATCCATCCAGCCGGGACAGTTGATGGTGAAACTCGTGCACGACGAGCTTACAGCCCTCATGGGTGGCGAGACAGCCGAAATCAACTACGAGGGACACCCCGCAGTCATCCTGATGTCAGGTCTTCAGGGCTCGGGTAAGACCACATTCTCGTCAAAGCTGGCCCTTTTCCTCAAGAAGAAGAAAAACAGAAATCCCCTGCTCGTAGCCTGCGACGTCTACCGTCCCGCAGCTATCGACCAGCTGAAGGTGCTTGGCGAGCAGATTGGCGTTCCCGTATACAGCGAGCCCGAGTCGAAAAACCCCGTGCAGATTGCACTGAACGCCATCAAAGAGGCGAAACAGAATAACTACAATCTTGTAATCATCGATACCGCCGGCCGTCTGGCCATCGACGAGGCGATGATGCAGGAGATCAGCGCCATCAAAGAGGCTGTAAACCCCACCGAGACACTCTTCGTGGTAGACTCAATGACCGGTCAGGATGCGGTGAACACTGCAAAAGAGTTCAACGACCGTCTCGACTTCACCGGCGTCATCCTCACAAAACTCGATGGTGACACACGCGGTGGTGCGGCACTCTCTATCCGTACAGTGGTGAACAAGCCCATCAAGTTCATCGGTACAGGCGAAAAGATGGAGGCTATCGACCAGTTCCACCCCAACCGTATGGCCGACCGTATCCTGGGCATGGGTGACGTTGTTTCTCTCGTTGAGCGCGCACAGGAGCAGTTCGACGAAGAGGAGGCAAAGAAGCTCCAGCGCAAGCTCGCCAAGAACCAGTTCGACTTCAACGATTTCTTGACACAGATTGCCCAGATTAAGAAGATGGGTAACATCAAGGATCTTATGGCAATGATTCCCGGCGTAGGAAAGGCAATCAAAGACATGGACATCGACGACAATGCATTCAAGAGCGTCGAGGCTATCATCTATTCAATGACTCCCGAGGAGCGCACCAACCCCGACATCATCAATGCTTCGCGTCGCGCACGTATTGCACGAGGCAGCGGCACCGACATTCAGGAGGTCAATCGCCTGATGAAGCAGTTCGAAATGATTCGCAAGACAATGAAGACCGTCGCAGGCGGCAAGTTCGGCAAAATGCCCGGAATGCCCCGTTTCGGAAGATAACAACTTATAAAAAACACAGAAAAAACCATGAAATTATTTAAGAAATTGGCAGCAGTTGCAATGGGTGCAACAATGTTTGCCGCATGTACCGCTCCCGCACCCACAAGCTACACAGTTACAGGTATTCTTCCCGACTCTACGCTCAACGGCAAAGAGATTGTGATGATTGAGAATTTCACAAGAGCATTGATTGCCAAAGATACTATCGAGGGTAACAAATTCACATTCGAAGGCGTAGCCGACACTGCAAGATATTGCTACGTGCAGGTTAAGGGCACAAGAATCGTTTCGGACCTTGTACTTGAGAATGGTAACATCGCATTGGACTTCAACGAAGAGAGAGTGCTGCCCACCGGAACAGCAAACAACCAGATTCTGCGCGACATCTACGCAGTATGCGACACAATCAACGAGGAGAATATGAAAGCTGTGTCGGCCGAGTGGTTCGCAAAGCACAACAACGACATCATCGGCGTTATTCTGTTCGAGACACCCCTCTTCTTCACTCTCGATGCAGATACACAGATTGCCACTCTCGAGGGACTTGGCGACTTTGTAAAGAGCAAAGATTTTATAAAGAAAGAGCTTGAGCGTCTGAAAGCACGCAAGGCAACAGAGGTTGGCCAGCCCTTCACAGACTTCGAGGGTAAAGATGCAGCGGGTAACCCCGTGAAATTGTCCGACTACGTTGGCAAAGGCAACTACGTGCTCGTGGACATGTGGGCAAGCTGGTGCGGCCCATGCAAACGCGAGATTCCCAACCTTGCCGAAGTTCACAACCTCTACAAGGACAAAGGCCTCACAGTGCTTGGCATCTTCGTTTGGGACGACATCAAGAACCTTGAGCCCACAATGAAGGCCGAGAATGTAACATGGGCACAGATTATCGACACAGAGAAGGTTTCTACAACCCTTTACGGCGTTAGCGGAATCCCCTCAATCATGCTCATCGGCCCCGATGGAACTATCCTCGAGCGCGACAGAGCTGTACGTGGCGAGAACATGAAACCCACTATCGAGAAGTACTTGCTCAAAAAGTAAATTACAGACTACCAAGCAAATATCAGATAGCAAAGTCATTCACACACAGGCTATAAAGGATTATGAAAATAGGTAACATATTGGCAACAGTTGCAGCAGCAACAGCAGTGCTGTTCACTGCCTGCACCCCTGCGACACCCACAAGCTACACGGTGACCGGCATTCTGCCCGACTCATCGTTGAACGGCAAAAAGGCATACCTGTGCCCCACTACCAGTCAGGAAGTGATAGACACGACCATCATCGATGGCGACAAATTCATCTTTGAGGGTGTAGCCGATAGTGCCATGTTAGCTTTTTTATCCATAGAAGGTGCTCAATTGTATGGTGCGCTGATTGTAGAGAATGGCAATATTACTCTGGA
>JAFYPH010000018.1 GCA_017547585.1 Bacteroidaceae bacterium
CTGGAACTTAAGAAGTATATCCATTACTACAACAATGATAGAATAAAACTGAGACTAAAAGGAAAGAGTCCGGTGCAATACCGAACTCTTTACCAATAAATTTATTTATTAATCCGTCCAACTTTTTGGGGTCAGATCATTTGTGCAGCCATTGCTTTTTTATATTTGTGGGAGGTTACGGATGAACGAATGTTCCAATCTCCTCGCCGTCCATCACACGCTTAAGGTTGCCAACGATGTCCATGTTAAATACATAGATGGGCAGGTTGTTCTCTTTGCACATAGTGGTCGCGGTGAGGTCCATAACTTTTAGGCCGCGGCTGATAACCTCGTCGTAGCTGATGTCGTCGAATTTTACTGCTGTGGGGTCTTTCTCGGGGTCGGCTGTGTAGATACCATCTACGCGGGTACCTTTGAGCATTACGTCCGCCTCAATCTCAATTCCGCGAAGCGACGAGCCTGTGTCGGTGGTGAAGTAGGGGTTTCCTGTTCCGGCAGCCATGATGACTACCTTGCCCTCCTGCATTGCCGAGATTGCCTTCCATTTATTGTAGAATTCGCCTACGGGCTCCATTCTGATTGCTGTGAGCACCATTGTAGAGACGCCGATAGCCTCGAGTGCCGAGCTCAATGCGAGGCTGTTGATGACTGTTGCCATCATTCCCATCTGGTCGCCCTTCACGCGGTCGAAGCCTTTGCCTGCGCCGCTGAGGCCGCGGAAGATGTTGCCGCCACCAATGACAATGCCTATCTCCACTCCCATTGCAGAAACCTCTTTTATCTGCTGGGCATACTCTTGCAGACGTTTGGTGTCGATTCCGTAACGCTGCTCGCCCATAAGGCTTTCGCCACTCAATTTCAAAAGAATACGTTTAAATTTTGCCATATGCCTAAGTTTTTTATTCTGCAAGGGCAGCGCAAACGTGCGGGTGAAGGTTATTTTCACATGTGACGGGTGCAGTCTGTCTTTGCTGTATTAATGTTGCAAAGCTACACATATTTTTTATATTTTTACATAGCTATGCGAAATAGTTTTCTTTTGGGCAGTTGTTAATATTGTGAAAACTCTTCTTTTGTAAGAGTGAAAATTATTAACTTTGTACTATGATACCTTATAAGAAACATAAACTTATCGTAGGACTGCTTTTTGTCTATATGACAGGCATGTTCATCTACTTCTTCCCGCGCAACAACGAAATGAGCGAGGTTGAGAAATGGGTAATGGTGGGAGTCTCCTATCTGTTGCTGGTGATTCTGTGGTTCGTACTCAAGAAACGCGACAGTCTGCGCAACAAACGCGATGACGAGTTCAATAACCTAAAGTGACATTTTCGACCTCTTTGAACCAATAACGGCGCAGGGTGCCGTCGCTGCATTCGAGCACTATGCGTCCGTCGCGTTCTACGCCTTTTACGCAGGCTGTGAACTCTCCTTGCGCGTCGCGGTAGAGTAGTGGCGAGGAGTAGCCCATGAGCGATTTTTCGTACTCGTCGAAAAGCCGAGAAAGTTCGCCGCTTGCGATTTTTCTGTACTTTTCGATGAATTTGTTTACTATTGTGTGCATCACCTCCCGAACGTTGAACTCCCTGCCGCCGACTATGCTCATCGAGGTGGGGCGGCGCTCCATCTTGTAGAATTCACTTTGGTTGATGTTGAGTCCGATGCCTATGAATGCCTGTGTGACGTTTGTTCTCTCGCAGTCGCTCTCGAGGAGTATTCCCGCGAGCTTGCAGTTGTTGCAGTAGAGGTCGTTGGGCCACTTCAAGGTGGTTGCGAGCCCGAATGCCTGCATGCTCTCTTTCAGTGCCAATGCCGATGCTACCGACAGTGCGTAGCACGATTCCATTGCGAGCCCTTTGGGGCGCACGACTATTGTCATCAGCAGGTTTTTCCCTTTGCTCGACTGCCACACGGTGCCGCGCTGTCCGCGTCCCGAACTCTGCTCCTCGGCGGTCACCACCAATGCTTCGCAGTCGGGGCTCTCGGTCCACATGCGCGAGGCCTCGCGCCGCGCATAGCTGTTGGTCGAGTCGGTCTCGGCGAGGTGTATGAATTTTATTTTCCCGAGATCAGATTCCATATTTCGCGCGTACTTTTTTAGGCAGTTTCTTTATGACCTCTTCGTAAGAGTGGTCGATGAGCTCTTTTACCAGCGAGTCGCTCATGCACTCGATGTCCATCATGTTCCAATGGCGCTTGTTCATGTGCCACGCAGGCTTTATGGCTGAATATCTGTCGCGCAGCTCAATGGCCCTGTCGGGGTTGCATTTTACGCAGAACCACTCGGTGTTCTCGAGGTCGGTGATGGCGAAAATCTTATTCTCCACGCGAAAGGCGAGGGTCGTCTCGTCGAATGGAAAATCCTCCGTCGCCGAGGCCTTGCTCAGGCAGTATATGCGTGCATCTTCTATGTTCATGGCTCTCTATTCAATGTCGGGGTAAAAGGCGTCTCTTATATGCTCAATTTCGTGGCTTTCGCCGTTGCCCACGATTGTGACAATATCGAAACGGATGGGAGAGTCAATGTCGTGCTTCTTTATGTAAGCCTCGGCGGCCGCAACAATGTTCTTTATCTTTTGCGGAGTGACTGCATCGCGCACGTCGCCAAATTTTTCGTTGCGGCGGGTTTTTACCTCTACAAACACCAGAATGTCGCGCTCTTTGGCGATGAGGTCAATCTCTTTGTGGCCGCTGCGCCAATTATATTCGAGCACGGCGAGACCCTCGCCCGCCAGATAGCGGGCGGCAAGCATTTCTCCTTTGTTTCCTAAAAGATTGTGTTCGGCCATTTCTCGTTCCCATTTTGTTGCAAATATAGTCTCTCGGATGCTATTTTACAAAAATTAGAGTTATATTTGCAAAGTAATGTTCAGTAAATACTAAGTTCCAACACCGACAATATAATGGCTGAAAAAAAGAGAGCGGCGGCTACATGTGCAAGGGTGCAGACTGTGCGTCACAAACGCATAGTGGCGCTTGTGAGCGACGAAGAGGATCGTCTCATAGAGAATTATCTTAAAAAATACAAGATAACCAACAAGAGTAATTGGATGCGCGAGACGCTGCTTGCCTTTATCTACAAAAACCTCGACGAGGATTATCCTACACTTTTCAACGAGCACGACATGCGTCGCTGATTCTTTACTATGGAAGCGAATGACGTTAAATATATGAAGGCCGCGCTTGCCGAGGCCGAGAAGGCCTTTGCGGTGGGCGAAATTCCCATCGGGGCTGTTGTCGTGTGCAACGGCGCCATCATTGCGCGCTGCCACAATCTCACCGAGACGCTGAACGATGTTACGGCGCACGCCGAAATGCAGGCGATTACTTCGGCTGCCGATTATCTTGGCGGTAAATATCTTGACGAATGTACTCTCTATGTTACCGTCGAGCCTTGTCCTATGTGTGCCGGAGCATTAGCCTGGGCGCATATTGGTCGCATCGTCTATGGTGCCGAGGACGAGAAGCGCGGGTACAAAAGATACGCTCCGGATGTGCTACATCCGAAGACAAAGGTCGCCTCGGGTGTTTGTGCCGACGAGGCTGCCGACCTTATGATTAAATTCTTTAAAGGGAAAAGGTAGTTTCTACTGCTTCTCTTCGTCCGAGGGCTTTTTAATCTCCTCGAAACTTACATATTCGCCCTCATTCTTGTCGAATACTTTTTTCTTTCCACCTTCGGGAGCGCTTGTTTCGTTGCGTTTGAAACGGGTGTACTCCTCGCTGTTGTTCCTGCCATTGCGATAGGAATTAGAGGTTGTGCCTCCACCCAACAGGGTGATGATGAAACGTATGATGCCTATGATGATAGAAGGCACAAAGATAAAGATTACTGCGAAAAACAGCAGTATAAGTATGATAAATTTCATTATTTAATTTGCTGAAAATTAACGTCTTCTAGCCAGCGACTTTACTACGGAAATTGCAACGTAAAGTGAAATGATGGGTACGGCTGCGCGTACTCCAAGCAACAGCATCGGCGCTGAAACTAAAAGGAAGCTGTAACGTATTTTGTTCGCTTTCCATGCAAGATATTTAATCTTCATGGAGAACATAGGAATTTCTGCAACCAAAAGGTAGCAAGAGAGTGCTATCACTCCCAGCATCAACAACCATCCATAGTTGAGTTCTGCGATAAACTGTCCGTAGCCCACTATGAGCGATGCCCAGAAGAGAGCATTGGCAGGTGTCGGAAGGCCTATGAATGTGGTTGTCTGGCGTTTGTCGATGTTGAATTTTGCCAAACGCAGTGCCGAGAATGCGGCAATCAAAAATGGCGTAAACGGGAAAATACCGGCTACGGGAGCCATATAGTCGGGCAGTGCAAGGGTGCTCATGAATGTGAATACCATGAACGAGGGTGCAAAGCCGAAGGTGATGTCGTCGGCAAGCGAGTCAAGCTGTACGCCCAACGGCGAACTTACTTTCAGAAGGCGTGCAACCATTCCGTCGAAAAAGTCGAAGACTGCGCCCAACACAATGAATGTCAGAGCCAAAGTAAAATTCCCCTCCATAGCCATCACGCAAGAGGTACATCCGGATAACAGGTTGCAACAGGTTATTGCGTTGGGGATATGTTTCTTTAAACTCATAATTGTCTTTTATTTCAGTTTTGCAATTATCGTTTCGTCGCCCACAGTCTTTTGTTCCAGGTCTACACAGATTTCTGTGCCCAAGGGAAGGTAGACGTCTACGCGCGAACCGAATTTTATGAATCCCATATGCTGGTCGATGAAGCACTCTTCTCCGGGCTCGGCGTATGTAACGATGCGGCGGGCCATTGCTCCGGCAATCTGTCGAACGAGAATCTCGGTGCCTTCGGGTGTCTCAATGACAACAAGCGAACGCTCGTTATCTGTACTAGCCTTGGGCAACCATGCTTTCAGGTGCTTTCCATCCTGATGCTCAACGCGTTTGACTACTCCGTCAACAGGGTACCAGTTGGCGTGCACGTTCAGCGGGCTCATAAAGATAGAGAGCTGTATTCTCTTGTCCTTGAAGTGGTCGGGCTCGAAAACCTCTTCAATAACCACTACCTTGCCGTCGGCGGGTGCAACAACAAGTTTTTCGACGTTGTCTAACGGGAATACGCGTTTGGGACTGCGGAAGAAATTCACCATCATCAGATAGATGAACAGTGAAAAACCCGAAAGGATTATATTAAATATGTCACAGGGGACAAAATACCAACAAAGTGAATTCAGTAAAAGAAGTACGATAAGCGATACCACGAGGATTGATGTACCCTCGCGATGGATTCTCATCTTTCTGATTCTTTTCAATTTTTCAATTCTTCCCATCGGATTCAAAGTTTATTTGACAAAAATAGTAATTATTTGTTAAACGCCCAACAAAAAACAGGAAAAAGAGTATATGTTTTTGATAACTATATGGTCTTTAGTCTGTTTCTAATAATCTTTTTTCAATTGTTGAAAACTTTTCCTGTAAAGAGTAATGGAATTTATCGGAAAGCCACTATCTTTATCAGTCTAAACAAAAGTGAAAAACAGAGCCGATGGAAGATTTTGTTCATTTGCACGTGCATACTCAGTATTCGATACTCGACGGACAGGCCTCAATTCCCCGTCTGGTAGATAAGGCTATGGCCGACGGAATGCGTGGAATTGCTGTTACCGACCATGGAAACATGATGGGTATCAAGGAATTCTATAACTATGTGAGTAAGAAAAACAAGGGAAAGGCTGCCGAAGAGAAGTTCAAGCCTATAATCGGCTGTGAAATGTATATGGCCTCGCGTCGCCTATTTAATAAGGAGGGTAAGGAGGACCAGAAAGCCTATCACCTTGTCGTCCTTGCAAAAAATCTTACAGGCTATCACAATCTTGTGAAACTTGTGTCGAAGGCGTGGACCGAGGGATACTACTACCATCCGCGTACCGACAAAGTGGAGCTCGAGAAGCACAAAGAGGGCCTTATCATCTGTTCGGCCTGTCTCGGAGGCGAGATTCCGCAGCTTATAAAGAATGGCAATCTCGAAGAGGCCGAGCGCACCGTCCAGTGGTTCAAAGATACTTTTGGCGAGGATTTTTATCTTGAGCTCCAGCTGCATAAGGCAACGAAAGAGCGCGCCAACCACGAGGTCTACCCTCTGCAGGTCGAGGTTAACAAGCACCTTATAGAATATAGCAAGAAGTTTGGAATAAAATTAGTGTGCACCAACGACGTTCACTTTGTTGACGAAGAGAATGCCGAGGCTCACGACCATCTTATCTGTCTGAACACGGGTAAAGACCTGAACGACCCCAATCGTATGCTCTACTCCAAGCAAGAGTGGATGAAGACTCGCGAAGAGATGAACGCAATGTTCGCCGACTGTCCCGAGGCACTCTCAAACACTGTGGAGATATGCGACAAAGTGGAGTTTTACAGCATCGACAATGCTCCCATCATGCCCACCTTTGCAATTCCCGAGGAGTTTGGCACCGAAGAGGAGTACAGAAAAAAATATACTCACGAGGATCTTTTCAACGAGTTTACGCGCGACGAAAAAGGCAATGTGGTGATGTCGCAAGAGGCCGGCGAGGCAAAAATAAAAAAACTGGGTGGATACGAAAAGCTCTACCGTATAAAATTGGAGGGAGACTATCTGCGTAAGCTCACATACGATGGCGCGAAAAAGCTCTACCCTGAGCCCTTCAGCCAAGAACTTACCGACCGCATAGACTTTGAGCTTCATATTATGAAGACCATGGGTTTCCCCGGCTACTTCCTTATTGTGCAGGACTTTATAAAGGCTGCGCGCGAGGAGTTGGGCGTCTCCGTAGGCCCCGGACGTGGTTCGGCGGCCGGAAGCGTAGTTGCCTATGCGCTGAGTATCACGCGCGTGGATCCTATAAAATATGACCTTCTGTTCGAGCGTTTCCTCAACCCCGACCGTATCTCACTCCCCGATATTGACGTGGACTTCGACGACGACGGCCGCGCCGAGGTTCTCAAATGGGTGACCAACAAATATGGACAGGAGAAGGTGGCGCACATCATCACCTATGGTACCATGGCGACGAAACTCGCCATCAAGGACGTTGCGCGTGTGCAGAAACTGCCGCTCGATATTTCAAATAAACTGTGTAAGGCGATTCCCGACCGTCTGCCCGACGGACTGAAGATGAACCTTAAGAACGCAATCTCCGTAGTGCCCGAACTGCGCGAGGCCGAGTCATCGCCCAACGAGCAGATGCACAATACTATAAAGTATGCAAAGATGCTCGAAGGTAACGTGCGAAACACAGGCGTTCACGCCTGCGGAATCATTATCTGCCGCGACGCGATTACCGACCACGTGCCCACAAGCGTCGCCGAGGACAAAGAGACGGGCGAAAAGCTGCTCGTTACGCAGTACGAGGGTAGTGTCATCGAGGATACAGGCCTCATAAAGATGGACTTCCTGGGCCTGAAGACCCTTTCGGTAATCAACGAGACTGTTGAAAATATACGTCGCAGTCTGGGCGAAGAGGTGGACATTGACAATATTCCCATCGACGACAAACTCACCTACGACCTTTACTGTAAGGGAAACACCATCGGTACTTTTCAGTTCGAGTCGCCGGGAATGCAGAAATATCTGCGCGAACTGCAGCCGAGCACCTTCGAGGACCTCATTGCCATGAACGCCCTCTATCGTCCCGGCCCCATGGACTATATTCCCGACTTTATCAGCCGCAAGCACAACCCCGAGCTTGTAAAGTACGATATTCCCTGTATGGAGAAGTATCTTAAAGATACTTACGGAATTACAGTGTATCAGGAGCAGGTGATGCTCCTCTCGCGACAGCTTGCCGACTTTACCCGTGGCGAGAGTGACACGCTGCGTAAGGCGATGGGTAAGAAACTCAAGGACAAGCTGGACGAGCTTAAGCCCAAATTCATCAACGGTGGAAAGGCCAATGGTCACGACGAGAAGATTCTCGAGAAAATATGGGCCGATTGGGAGAAGTTTGCATCGTACGCCTTCAATAAGTCTCACGCAACATGCTATTCATGGGTAGCCTACCAGACAGCCTATCTGAAGGCTCACTATCCCTCGCAGTATATGGCAGGCTCGCTCAGCCGCAACCTCTCGAATATCACTGAAATCACGAAACTGATGCAGGAGTGCAAGAGCATGGATATCAATGTGCTCGGCCCCGACGTTAACGAGTCGCACCGCAAGTTTAGTGTGAACAAGCAGGGTGACATTCGTTTCGGACTCTGTGCCGTGAAGGGTGTCGGCGAGAATGCTGTGCAGTCAATCATCAACGAGCGCGAGGCGGATGGCCCCTATACAAGCATCTTTAACTTTGTGGAGCGTGTGAACCTCACAGCCTGCAACCGCAAGAACCTCGAGTGTCTCGCACTTTCGGGTGCGTTCGACGAGCTTCCCGGTGGCATCAAGCGCGAGCAGTATATGGCTGTTAACAGCAAGGGCGAGCCTTTCCTCGACACACTCATACGCTACGGAAACAGATTCCAGCAGGATAAAAATTCATCGCAGAACTCACTTTTCGGTGCGCAGGACATGCCCGAAATTCCCACTCCCGAAATCCCTGTTGCCGAGGAGTGGAGCACCCTCTCGCGTCTGAACAAAGAGCGTGAGCTTGTGGGAATTTACCTTTCGGCGCACCCTCTGGACGAGTATGCGCTTGTGCTTAACGAATTCTGTAATACGCGTGCAGTGGAGCTTGCCGATAAGAATGCTCTCGCCGGACGAAAAATTACGATGGGTGGCCTTGTAGCCGACCCGCCGCGAACAGGATTCACCAAAAAGGGTAAGCCCTATGGCGTTGTCTATGTAGAGGACTTTTCGGGTAAGGCCGAGATTGCTCTTTTCGGCGACGACTGGATACAGAAACAGAACTATTTTATTCCCGGCAACTTTGTGTATATAAACGGAGCGTGTCAGCCCAAGCAGTGGGACCCCGACTCCTACGACTTTGTTATCAACAACATACGACTCTTGTCCGAGGTCAAAGAGGAGTCTGTGAAGAGCATCACTCTATCCTTCCCCATCGAGCAGTTGACAGTGAATGTTGTCGAGGATATGATGGAATTTATTAGAAAAAACCCCGGAAAAAGCAAAATAAACTTTAATATTCGCGATGTAGAGCAGGAATTTACATTAAGTTTAGTATCTTTGGACTATTCAATGAATATTACCCAGGAATTCATAGATTTCATAAAGGGGTTAGATGGATTCGAGTATAAACTAAATTAATAACATAAAATCCTAATATTATGGAAATTACAGTAACAGACAACAACTCAAAAGAGTTTTTTGCATCGGAACTTCCTTTGGTACTCGATTTTTGGGCTACATGGTGCGGCCCTTGCCGTCAGATTGCTCCCTCGCTCGCCGAGCTTGCCGAGGAGTATGATGGACGTGTGATTGTTGGTAAATGCAACATCGAAGAGGCTGTCGACCTCACAGACGAATATGGTATTATGTCTGTACCTACAGTTCTTTTCATCAAGAACGGCGCGGTTGTCGATAAGTTCGTGGGCTCAATGTCAAAGGCTGCTATTAAAGAGAAATTCGAGAAACTTCTTTAGTATAAACACTTTAAATTAAAGAATTATGCAGAACGACGAATTCAACAAAGAGGATATTGATGACGAGAAGACCATCGAGTATATCCGTCAGCGTCTGCCGCAGGACTTGAAGGACAAGTTCAGCGACGATGAGTTCTACTATTTTCTCGACACCATTTACGACTACTACGACAAGAGTGGAATCTTCGAGTCGCAGGCCGATCCTAATGGTTACATTGAGATTGATATTGAAGCTATTGCAAAGTATGTTGCAAAAGAGGCAAAGAAGGATGGCATCGGCGAGTACGATCCCGAGGAGCTTTTCTTTGTTGTCGAGGGTGAGCTTGCTTATTGCGGCGCCATCGACGAGGATGAGGAGTAGTCTTTCTCTATTTTAATATAGTCTCCGCAGTGGATTTTTCTGCTGCGGAGATTTTTTTTATTTTCAGCTATTGGGGTTTATTTTACCCTTAATCTTTGTTGCAATTTTATTGGTCTTTATTTCTATCCTTAATTTTTGTCGCACAAAAAGTACGTACAAAAAACGTTCATATAACACTAAAGAGCAATGGAAAAGCTGCCGTAGAATATAAAAAAGATTGAGGGCTTTTTACCCTCAATCATAATATCAGAAAATAAAAAATCTACCAATCTATCGGTTCCTTGCCATTCTTTATAAGAAAATCATTCGTCAGCGTAAAATGATGATTGCCAAAGAATCCCGCGTAAGCAGAAAGGGGCGAGGGGTGGGGCGACGTGAGCACCAGATGTTTATTTCTGTCGATGAACGCACCTTTACGTTGCGCGTAACTTCCCCAGAGAATAAAGACAAGATTCTCGCGCTTCTCGGCAAGGATGCGAATGGCAGCGTCGGTAAACTCCTCCCATCCGCGACGCTGGTGCGAGCCCGCGTTTCCCGCGCGCACTGTCAGCGTGGCATTCAGCAGCAGCACTCCCTGGTCGCTCCAGCGGGTGAGGTCGCCATCGGTGGGCAGGGGCTTTCCCGTGTCCGCCGCAATCTCTTTGAAGATGTTCACAAGCGACGGGGGCATCGCAATGCCTTTGTTCACCGAGAAACAGAGGCCGTTGGCCTGTCCCGCTCCATGGTAGGGGTCCTGCCCGATGATTACCACCTTTACTTTATCGAAGGGGCAGTGGTCGAATGCATTGAAGATGAGTTTGGCGGGTGGGTAGACGGTGCCCGACGAATATTCGTTGCGCACAAATTCCGTCAGTTGGGCAAAGTAAGGCTTTTCAAACTCGCCGCCCAGCATCTTTTTCCAGCTCTCTTCAATCTTTACGTCCATCGCCGTGTGAAATTCTTAGATTAAGGGAATTCCTATCTTTTTGCACTCCTCGCGCATCTCCTGCGGCCAGATACTAGCCTGAATCTCGCCAATGTGTGCCTTGTGCAACAGCAGCATACAGAGACGCGACTGTCCCAATCCTCCACCGATGGAGAGGGGCAGGCTGCCTTCGAGCAGACGGCGGTGGAAATAGAGCTCTTTGCGCTCCTCTTTTCCCGAAATTGCAAGCTGATGCAACAATGCTTCCCTGTCTACGCGGATACCCATTGACGAAAGCTCGATGGCGCAACCAAGCACGGGCGACCAAATGAACATGTCTCCGTTAAGACCGCAGAAGCCCTCTTCGTTGGGGGTGCTGTAGTCGTCGTAGTCGGGTGCACGGTTGTCGTGACGTGTGCCGTCGCCCAACTCTCCGCCGATGCCGATGATGAACACAGCCTTGTGCTCTTTGGTGATTGCATTCTCACGCTCTTTGGGTGTCATATTCGGGTACATGCGGCGCAGCTCCTCGGAGTGGATAAAGTGTATCTTGGCAGGGAGCATAGGCTTCAGTGTGGGGTAGTATTCGCATAAGGTGTACTCTGTGCGGATGATTGCCGAGTAGATGTCCTCTACAATCTGACGAAGGAAAGCCACGTTGCGCTCCTCGGCGGTGATTACGCGCTCCCAGTCCCACTGGTCCACGTAGAGTGAGTGAAGGTTGTCGAGCTCCTCGTCGGCGCGTATGGCGTTCATGTCTGTGTAGATGCCGTGGCCGACCTTAATCTCGTAGTCGGCAAGAGTCACGCGTTTCCATTTTGCAAGCGAGTGAACAACCTCGGCAACAGCGCCGTTCATGTCTTTTATGGGGAAATTTACCGCATTTTCCACGCCGTTGAGGTCGTCGTTGAGTCCTGTTCCTCGCAATACGAAGAGGGGGGCTGTTACTCGTCTCAGGCGCAGTGTAGAAGAGAGATTATTCTGGAAAGTCTCTTTTATCTGTTTGATGGCCAGCTCTGTCTGTTTAAGGTCGAGCAGAGGGCTGTATGTTTCGGGTAAATTGAATATTTTCATCTTTGTTTGTGTATGAAACTGTTTCGTGTTTATTCAAGTTGCAAAAATAGTGCAAACGGAGTGGAGAACAAAATAAGTTTACTTGTTTTTTCTCCTAAGGTGCTGCCTATTTTATAAAAATATAGTGCAACCCCACGATTATACAAAAAGCATAATGGAGAATTGCACTATTTTTATTCCATTCGGGTGGGTGGAGCAATCGCTGCCTACCTCATCCAAATGTATGTAGTCTTGTCAAACTCGCGCTCCTGTTTCAGGTCCTCCACGAATCTGTCTATTCGTTTCATCTGACGGGGAATGTTGATGTTCTGCGGGCAGTGCTGCGTACATTTGTTGCAGCCTGTGCAGTGGTCGGCCTGTCGCAGTTTGGGCACCGAACGGTCGTATCCGATGAGGAAGGCGCGTCGAGCCTCGCGGTAGGTGGGGTCCTGCGATGTCAGCGGCATTCTACCCTCGTTGATGCATTTGTTGAAGTGCTGCAAAATTCCGGGAATGTCGAGGCCGTAGGGGCAGGGCATGCAGTATTTGCAGTCGTTGCAGGGGATTGTGGGGTAGCGCAGCAGCTGCTGGGCGGTGGAGTCGAGAAAATCCATGTCCTCCTGTGTCAGCGGCTCTATGGGCGAGAATGTCTCAATATTTTCCTTCAGGTGCTCCATATAGGGCATTCCGCTGAGCACCGAGAGGATGCCCGGACGTGTGCCTGCGAAGCGGAAGGCCCACGATGCTATCGAGAGGTCGGGGCGGCGCTCCTTCAGCTGCAATGCAATGTGGTCGGGCACGTTGGCCAGACGTCCGCCGAGCAGCGGCTCCATGATTACTGCGGGGATTCCGCGTTTCTCGAGCTCGCCGTAAAGATAGTCGGCGTTGATGTTGCGAGGATGCTCCTCCTGGGCGTGTTTCCAATCGACGTAGTTGAGCTGAATCTGTGCAAAATCCCATGTGTATTTACCCTCGTCGTGCAGCTTCAGCAGATGATCGAACACCTTGACGTCGCCGTGGAACGACCAGCCGAGGTTGCGTATGCGTCCCTTCTTGCGGTCCTCGATGAGGTCGTCGAGGACGCCGTTGTTTATGAAACGTGCCTCGAACTCCTCGATGCCTTTGCCCATTCCCACGCCGTGCAGCAGCAGATAATCGATGTAGTCCATGTTCAGTTCCTTGAACGAATTTTCGTACATCTTCAGTGTCTCTTCGCGGCTGAACTGCTCGGGCGAGAGGTTGGATATTTTTGCAGCGATGAAGAATTTGTCTCTCGGGTGGCGGTTGAGCGCAATTCCCGTTACACGTTCGCACTCGCCGTCGCAATATACGGGGGCAGTGTCAAAGTAGTTTACTCCATGGGCGATGGCGTAGTCTACAAGCTCGTTTACGCCCTCCTGGTCGATGATGCCTGTCTCTTTGTCGCGCAGCGAGAACCAGCGCAGACAGCCGTAGCCCAGCAGCGACACTTTGTCGCCGGTGGTGGGTGTCGTGCGGTAGGTCATTCCTCCGCTCTTTTCCTTTTTTGTTGCTGTGGCGGTTGTTCCTGTGCTTGCGTTGCCGCATCCTACCAATGATGCTCCGCCGATGGCTGCCGTTGCAGCGTTCAGACGTTTGAGAAAGTCGCGGCGGTTGATATTTTTGTTGTTCTCCATGATACTCGATTTTTAGATAGTTCTGTGTGTAACGTGTCCCTCTACATAAATTGCGCTCAGCGGACGTGCCGGGCACAGGTTCTCGCATGCTCCGCAGCCTATGCAACGCTCGGTGTTTACCACCGGCACCTTGCGCGAAGCCTTGTCGTTGGGGTTGGAGCGTGTCATTGTTATTGCTCCCACGGGGCAGTGGCGGGCGCAGTTGTCGCAAGATACATTGTCTGTCTGTGTGATGCAGTTCTCGCGTATAACCACTGCGTGACCAATCTGTGTGGCAGACTTATCCTCTTTGGTTATCAGACGAATGGCGCCTGTGGGGCACACTTCGCTACACTTTGTACACTCGGGACGGCAGTAGCCTCTCTCGTACGACATTTCGGGCTGCATAAGTGTGGCAAGATTGCTCGACGGACGCAGCACTTCGTTGGGGCACACTGAGACGCACAACTGGCAGGCGGTGCAACGGTTGGCAAGGTTGCGCACGCTCTGTGCTCCGGGGGGGACGATGCGTGTCTCGCGTACGGGGGCTTTCTTGTCCTCGATGATGGCAAGGCCGGCGTTTATCTTTTTCTCCTCGGCCTTGGCGATGGTGCCCGCCGCGAAGAGGGTGGCTACCGACAGGAAACTGCGGCGCGACGCGTCGCAACCCTCAGCCTCGGCAGTGGCCTTTGTTCTTTTGTAAGTGTACGAAATTGCGCCTTTCTTGCAGTTCTCCAGACAATCCATGCAGGCTACGCAACGACTGTAGTCGATAGTGTGGCTCTTGCCGTCGATACACGATGCCTTGCAGTTGCGCGAGCAGAGTCCGCAGCTGTTGCATTTGGCAGTGTCTATCGTGGGGCGCAACAGAGAGAATCGTGACAATATTCCCAGGAATGTTCCCACAGGGCAGATAGTGTTGCAGTATGTTCTTCCTCCGCGCCACGAGAGTATTGCGATAATCACCAATGTCGCGGCAGCCACCGAGAATGTGGCGATGCTTCTTATCCACACGGGGGCAGTGTAGAATGCATAGCTGTCGGCTCTCTCGGCAAAGTAGGCAAGCACGTTGTTACCCGCAATCCACAGCGGCGACAGCAGATTCTGCGCGATGCGTCCATATGCGCTGTAGGGGGCCAGCAGTGCCACGGCCGAGCCCACTCCCGCTACCATTGCCACGATGAACAATACAAGCACCGTGTAGCGCAGGATGTTCTTTGCGGGCGAATAGCTGTAACGATTCTTGCGGCTCTTGCGTCCGAAAAATGCGATAATGTCCTGCATCACTCCCAGCGGACAGATTATTGAGCAGTATACTCTGCCCAGCAGCAATGTCAACAGTATCAATGCAATGACAATGGCAACGTTAGTGGCCAGCAGTGCCGGCAGAAACTGAATTTTTGCCATCCATCCGAGGAATTTGTGTGTCGTTCCCGTAAAGTCGAGGAACAGCAGCGTAATTGCGGCGTAGAATATCGCCGCCAGTCCGATTCTTAATTTTCGCAACATGATATTAGTTATTTTATTTTTTATTCATCCAAAAGTCAGGCACTCTATCTTCTGTTGTTGCCCGCCGCGCCTTATATTCGCACATTAGCGCAAATATAGCATATTGTTATTAAATAAAGATAAAAAAGGCGATTTTCTTGTGAAAATAGTTCAAAAAGCACGTTTTTGTTTGTACCTTTGCATTGTACGCGATGGTACACTGCGCTCGCTGTAAAATATAAAAGCAAGCTTTTTATTTATTTTGCTCGCTTGAAAATACCTTTGCATTGTACGCGAAGGTACACTGCGCTCGCTGTAAAATATAAAAGCAAGCTTTTTATTTATTTTGCTCGCTTGTAAACACCTTTGCATTGCACGCGAAAAAATGCATCTGTAGTTCAATGGATAGAATGGAAGATTCCGGTTCTTCAGATTAGGGTTCGATTCCCTACAGGTGTACATACAAAGAGGTTGCCCTGCTGCAGCCTCTTTTACTTTTTCTTCTCCTCTTTTTTGAACAGATTGATGCCGCTGTAGACGTTCACCACTCCGAAGCCGTTGATGATTGAAAGTGCGCTCTTGCGGTAGGTGTATGTGTGCGACACAAGCGACATTCCCACGAACCAACGGCTGTTGTTGTAGACAATCGCGGCGCGCGACACAAGGTCGGCGTTAATGTTTTTGAATATTGAGCGACTCTCTTCGCTCTTGATGCTCGAATGCTTGTAGCCTATGGCCGGTGTCAGCGAGATATTTGCGAGGCAGTTTTTTGCGAATACCCAGTTGTATGAGTATCCGGCGTTTATGCTGAAGTCGTGGTATTTTATTCGGTTGAAATTGAGCGACGGGTGCATCGACTCTCTGATGTTTTTGTCGAATTTTGTGACGTCCATTTGGAATTCCTGGCTCGAGTAGCTGCCTCCCATGATGAATGTGCCGCAGCTCCTGCGCTGGTTGGTCGATTGGCTGTAGGCGGCGGGGTAGGAGAATTTTTTGTTGTTGAAAATGTAGTAGACGTTCACTCCCGTCTGCTCCACGGAGATTCCGTCGAACAGCCGTTGCTGCGGTACAAGGTTGTCTTCGCTCACGGGGTTTTTGAAGCCTGAAAGTTTCCTCAGCTTGAAGTTCTCTCCGGTCTTGCGGTGAAAGACATCGATGCCCACTTTTGCTGTGTAGAAACTGAAGTTCCAGTCCTTCTTTGTGTTGTGTGTGTCGAGGTCGAACATCCACCCGAGGAATATCCACTTCCATCCTATGTATACTCCCATCTTGTTGCGGTTGTCGGGCGAGAGGGTGATGCTCTGCGCATTGTTGCGTGCCGAGAATTTGTAGTACTCGTATTCGTTGCTGTATTGCAGCATGAATCGCCACTTGTACAGGTTGGGAGTCTTGTAGCGTGCGTCTCGCTCGTCGAGGTATTTTTCGATGACCTTGTCGGTGTATTCTATTCCTTTTTGGGTGTAGTCGATAATGTACCCGGGGTATTTGAGCACATTCAGCGAGTCGAGGTGCATTATATTTTGCGCCAAGGGAGTCACCGACGGCAGTTGCAGGAACAGCAAAAGAACCGTCAGTCTGAAAATTCTTTCTATTCTCTTCGCTTTGTGAGGCATACGAAATACCTTTATGGGGAGTGAAAGTATTTTTGTTAGATTATCTTTCCTAAAATCTTGTCCATCACCCAGTTGGTGGGGGTTGCACTGACGCTGTCGCAGGTGCAGACGCCACGCTGTTGCAGGTGCTCTACGATGTTTTTTATCAGTGGCAACTGCACATATAGGGGGTTGGGAATATGAAACTCCTCGTAACCGTCGCTGCTGTATAATTGTATGGGCTCGAACGTGAATACCGAGAATTTTATGCTGCCTTTGTCGCCGAAAATCTCAATGTGGTCTTCGCGTGCCGACTCGTGTGCGACGAAACACCACGAGCCCGAGCCGGGGATTCCGCTCTCGAACTTGAAGCATGCGCTCACTGTATCCTCGGCCTTGTACAGTCCTCCGCGGTTGGTAGAGTAGCCCTCGGCAAAGAGTATACAGCCGAACATTTCCTGCAAAAGGTCAAGCTGGTGGGGGGCAAGATCGTAGAAATATCCTCCGCCGGCAATGTCGGGGATTACGCGCCAGGGAAGGTTGCTGCGGTTGAAGTCGAGGTCGCGTGGGGGTACGGCGAATCGTATCTGCACGTTCAGTATCTTTCCGATGCGCGGTAACAGTTCGCGCACCTTTGTAAAGTAGGGAAGGTATCTGCGGTAGTAGGCTACAAAGCATGGTACGCCCGTCTCCTGCGATATTCTGTTTATTCGTGTGCAGTCCTCGTAGTTGGCTGCGAGGGGCTTTTCCACGTACACGGGCTTTCCGGCCTTCATCGACATTATTGCAAATGTTGCGTGCGACGATGGGGGCGTTGCAATGTATACGGCATTTACTTCGGGGTCGTCGATGAGCTCCTGTGCATCAGTGTACCATTTGGATATTCTGTTGCGCTTGGCATACTCTTTTGTCTTTTCCTTGTCGCGTCCCATGACAGCAACAACCGTCGATTCTTTCACGCAGTTGAATGCCGGTCCGCTCTTTTTCTCCGTTGCTTCGCCGCAGCCGATGAAGCCCCATTTTATGATTTTGTTCATAATTTTCTAATTGTAAAAGTTCCATGACAGGCCTATCCACAAAGCCTTGGGGCTTATGGGGTAGTGTGGAGCAAGGAAATATTGTCTGTTGCCCGTTCCTTCGTTAATGTGGTGGTACATTACATAGAAACGTGTCTGTTTCAACAAGAAATTGGCGTAAATGTTTGCAATGGGGTAGTTGCCAATCTCTACCTTGTCGCCGGGGTTCTGCTGATAGAATTGTCCCAATGCGGGGGAGTAGTCGGGTGCGTAGTACGATGTAAAGTAGCGTACGTCTGCTCCCAATTCTGTGTTCAGCACATTTGCAATCTTGAATTTTACGTACATGTTTGCATATACGTTAAGGTCGGGCAGTGGAAGCACCTCTTGGTTGCTGCTCTTCTGGTAGGTGAGCTCTGCGTCAAGATGGAAGACTCCGGCCTTCAGACTCTGCTGCAATGTGGCCGATGCTACCTGAATATTCTCGCTCTCCTGGGCTACGTCTATTCTGTTAAGGTAGTCTTTGCCCGATGCGTTCAGGGTGGAATTGTTTGCAAGATATGTGTAGTTCTTTACTGTCTCCACTCCCGCAGAAAGCTTTGTGCCCCAACGCTCTATGCTCACTGCAGCCTCGGCTCTCGAACGAAACTCTTTGTCGAGGTCGTTGTCCCACCAATAGTGCTGCGAGTGGTAGTGGCGGTAGTAGAATGAGGGGTTGCTATTCTTGATGAATGCTTTTGCTTCGAACGCTGCATCCTCTTTCCACAGCTTGAAATTCATGCGTGCGTCGCCCTCTAACAGGAACGCGCCCAGGTCTTCGCCGGCCACCGATGCTTCGCCGCGCAGCTTGTAGTTGAGCAGTTTGCCTTTGCTGCGCTGCAATACTCCTCCCACATTCAACGAATATTCATTCTGTTTTTCAAGAACTTCAGTGGGGCTCGTGGGCAGTGTATCGGGCAGAGTGTAACGGCGGTAGTCGTATGTTGCATAGGCTGTAAGGCCTGCAACCGCCCATTTGTTGAAGCCTTCGAGCAGAGAGATTGCAAGGGTGTTTCTTATGTTCAGGTTTTTAGTCTTGTCGATGGAGTCGTCGCGCAGGAATGTGTCTGCGTAGAAGTTCTTTGGCTGTGAGTAGTTTATGAAACTTCTGTCGTCGGATTTTATGTCCAGCGTGTGTGTGAAGCATGTAACGGGCACAAACTCCTTAACCTCCTGAATTTCAGTGGCTGCAAGCGAGTCGTTAACAGCTGTTTCGCCTTCGGGTATTGCAGCTGTCTCTTCGGACAATTCTGTTGCCTCTTCGGGCTGCGCAGTGCTGTCGGTAACCTCAACCAGACGGTCGCGGTAGAAGCCGATGTTGTAGTTGTGTGTGAAAAATGCCGAGTAGACTTCGTTTCTGTTCCACGCCTTGTTCAGGTTCACGGGAATGTCGTTGGTGCCGAAGTTCTTGCTTCCGCTCTCTGTCTTTTCGGGGTTGGTGATATATTCGTCGTCTGTGATTCCTCCATTCTCGGCGAGCTTCATATGGTACCTGCTTGCGAGCAGATGGAAATTGTACTTGTCGCTGCGGTAGTATGAATATAATGAGAAATTGGTGTACGCTGTAGATTGTCTGTCGTATCGTCCGCGTCCGTAGAGGTAGTCAAAGAGAAAGCCGACGCCAAACTGCTTGCCCGCGTTTGTTGCAAAATAGGCTCTGAAGCGGTCGTCACCGTCGATCTTGTTGCCCGACGAGTGGTAGCTTAAATTTGTGTAGGGCGACTTTGTGTCGGTGAAAAAGAATTTGTCTGTCGGGGTTATAAAATAGTCGTAGGGCTTCAAGAAATTGAACTCCGGAAGCGCCTTGCGATGAAAAAAGATTCTAGACTCTCGTGGCGAGCCCATGTTACCCAGATAGTTGTACTCGCCGTTCATTCCGTCGGTGTTGTGCCAATTCTGGAACAGGTGTTGCAAAGTGTCGGCATTGACGGGCACAACCTCGCCCAAAAGCTCGCCTATGTGCCATTGGTGAATCTCCTGCGGCACATTGAGCATCTGCTGGGTGGTGTCTTTGGGATTCTTCTTGAACGGACTGTACACTTCGCCACTGCCAAAGCCTGTGCTATTTTGTCCTCTTTCGATATTGTCGTTTATGCCTTGGGCACACAGGGTGGTAGGCATTATCAACATTATGAGAAAGTATAAGAATGCTTTTTTCATGTAAAAATCGTGTCAGAGAATGAAACGAAGGATGAATTCTGCCATTTTCAGGGTCAGCGAAGTGATGCCTGCATAGAAAAACGGTTCGCGGTTGTCTACCGCAAAGTATAAAATTATTGTTACCACCGTGCCTATGAGGAACAGGGTGTTGAGTATGAATCGTATCTTGTCTATTGAGTTCACGTTCTTTCTTTTTTTATGTACAATGCACGTGTGGATGAATGCCTTGAGCTGTTTTTAATTCAGTGCATTCTTCAATTCTGCAGCAAGCTGGTTTTTCAGGTCGATGGTCTTTACTCTGAACTTGCCGGGCTTTTTCAACAGTTTGGTCTTGCTGCTGTTGAACGCCTCGTTGTCGGTGATGTACTTTTCGGCTGTAAAATGCTCGCCACCCTTGAACTCCTCGTCGTACCAATATGTTATTCGGTACATGCGCATGGTGCAGGCATTGTCTTTAGCTTCAATGTCAAGGAAATAGGTGATGCGTGTGCGGTCGAGCACGAATGTCTTTTTCTTGAATGTGATGTACTCCTCGGACTTCAATGTGAGTGTGCCGGGCTTCTCATTCTCGTAGATATTGTGCTTGATGACATTAGAGCCGGCGAAACGTTTTTTCACCCACTCCTGCGCTTTTGCTGCAATCTCTTTGCTGTCGCCTTTGGCTGCGAAGCTCTCCTCGAACACCACTTTGCCGTTTACTTCGGGCACTGCTCCCACTTGGTATTCGGCCTTGTCCAATGTCTTGTCGCGTCCTTTGAACAACTGTGCCGATGCTGATGATGCTGTCAACAGGAGAATCAGAAGAGGAAGTATCTTTTTCATATTTTTTCGTTTTTATTGTTAAACTTATTTTGTTTATATCGCGAAGATACGACAAAAAAATGATAAGTGGAAACGCATTTCCACTTATCTTGAATATTTATCTTTTCTGCGGCTGTCTGTTGCCGCTTTTTTTTACTTGTTTGTGCGGTAGGGGTACTGCTCAAGGGCTTTCCCCAGGATGAAGATCGCTCTCTTAAGCTGTGCCTTGTCGAGCACATAGGCGATTCTCACCTCATTCTGTCCGTGTCCCTTCTCCGAGTAGAATCCCGACGCGGGTGCAAGCATCACCGTCTCGCCCTCGTACTGGAATTCCGAGAGGCACCACTCGCAGAATCTGTCGCTGTCGTCGATGGGCAGACGCGCTACAGTGTAGAATGCTCCCATGGGGATGGGCGAGTAGACTCCGGGCAGCTTGTTAAGCTCGTCGATGAGGCAGTTGCGACGTTCGATGTATTTTTCGTATGTGTTTATTCCGTACGAGCGGGGTGCGTCGATGGATGCCTCGGCAATAACCTGTCCCAACAGCGGGGGGCTCAGACGCGCCTGACAGAATTTCATCACCGCCTCGCGCAGGGCCTTGTTCTTGGTGATGAGCGCTCCGATTCTGATTCCACACTCGGAGTATCTTTTTGATACAGAGTCGATGAGCACCACATTCTCTTCGATGCCATCAAGATGGCAGGCCGAAATGTAGGGCGAGCCTGTGTAGATGAATTCGCGGTACACTTCGTCCGAGAAAAGGAAAAGATTGTGTTTCTTCACAAGGTCGCGTATGTTGTTCATTTCACTGCGTGTGTACAGATAGCCTGTGGGGTTGTTGGGGTTGCAGATGAGGATTCCTCGTGTGCGCTCGTTGATGAGTTTCTCGAAATTCTCTATCGAGGGCAGTGCAAATGACTCTTCGATGGTCGAGCGTATGGGGCGGATGACCGCTCCTGCCGAGATTGCAAACGCCATATAGTTGGCGTACGCGGGCTCGGGAACGATAATCTCGTCGCCGGGGTTCAGGCACGACATAAATGCGAAGAGTACAGCCTCGGAGCCACCCGATGTTACGATAATATCCTCGGGCTTCAGTTTAATCTGATACTGGTCGTAGTAGCCTACGAGCTTCTCGCGCAACGACAAAAAACCGTCGCTGGGGCTGTATTCGAGTATCTTGCTGTCGAATTTTTTTATTGCTTCGAGTGCAACCGCGGGCGAGTCAAGGTCGGGCTGACCGATGTTCAGGTGGTACACATGTACGCCACGCTCTTTTGCCGCTGTTGCAAGGGGGGCCAGACGTCTGATGGGAGACGCAGGCATCAATATTGCTCTTTCCGATAAATTGGGCATATTCTTTTCTTCTTATTTTTCTTTAACAAGGCGCAAAAATACAAAATACTTTGAATAAACTGTTTAAACGGCCTCTAAATTTATAAAATATTCTTTTTGCCTTATGTTCAGTTTTTTACCTTTTGGTTGCGCCAGATGCGCAGAATGTAGTATACAAAGTGTGCAGCTGCAAAGACAACAGAGATTATGAGCATGCTCTTGTCGCTCTCCCATCCGGCAGTCTGCTGGTGCCAGAATCCTGTTATCAGGCACAGTGCCGACAGGGCTATTCCCAGCATATTAAGCGACATTTCTCCGCTGCGCACCTTTTTGCCCGGCTCGAGCTTGCTGTGTTTGATGCCGTACACTGCATAAATGTCGAGTCCGACGAGCATCCACAGCACCAGACGTATCCATGTGTCGGCGGGCAGGAAGCACATCATTGCCACGCATGTGAGTATTCCCATGATGGGGATTGCGGGCACCCACGGGCAGCGGAATCCTCCGTCGCTTTCGGGCATCTTTTTGCGCAGCACAAGAACTCCGGCACACACGAGTGTAAAGGCGAACAGCGTGCCGATGCTTGTCATTTCTCCGGCCACGCGAGCGGGCACAAAGCCTGCGAGAGCTCCCACAATCACCATGAACAGCAGGTTGCTGTGCAGGGGAGTGCGGTATTTTTCGTGAATGCGCGAGAAGAAGGGCGGCAAAAGTCCATCGTGGCTCATGCTCAGGAACACGCGGCTCTGTCCCAGCAGGGTAACCATAATCACCGAGCAGTAGCCGAAGAGTATTGCCAGAATGATGGCCTTGTTCAGCCACGGGAAGGCCGGCTGTATCACTCCCGACGCGTCGGGGGTGCCCATCTGCTCAATGGCTACGGCGACGGGAGCAATACCCACTTGTCCCTGGAACTCAGTGTAGTGGGCAACGCCTGTCATCACATGGGCAAAAAGTATATAGAGCACAGTGCAGACAAGCAGCGACACAAGAATGCCGATGGGCATGTTGCGCTTGGGGTTTTTCGTCTCCTGCGCAGCTGTGCTCACAGCGTCGAAGCCCAGAAAGGCGAAAAAGACTATTCCCGCTCCGCGCAGAATACCCGAAATTCCATATTCTCCAAGCACTCCTGTATTCTCGGGAATGTAGGGCACAAGATTGTCGCTGTTGATGAATTTCCAGCCTAAAATCACGAATATAAGAATCACTCCTATCTTCAGGAACACAATGAGTCCGTTGAAAAAAGAGCTCTCCTCGGTGCCGCGCATCAATATGATACTAATCATTACCACAATGAGAATAGCGGGAATGTTTATTATTCCTCCGTCCCACGGGCAGGCAGTAAGCGCGTGAGGAAGTTCAATGCCTATACTTTGCAGGAACACCACCAGATAGCGGCTCCAGCTGATGCTGACGGTGATTGCCGCCACAGTGTATTCGAGTACAAGGTCCCAGCCGATGATCCACGCTACAAGTTCGCCCATCGTTGCATATGAGTATGTGTATGCGCTGCCGGCAACGGGAATCATCGATGCAAACTCTGCGTAGCATAGTCCCGCGAAGCAGCAGCCGATGGCTGCTATTGCGAAGCTTATGGTGATTGCGGGGCCGGTGAACTCTCCGGCCACTGTTCCGGTAATAGAGAAGAGTCCTGCGCCGATAATTGCGCCCACGCCCAATGCCACGAGGCTCCATGGGCCCAACACTCGTTTGAGGGTCTTGCTGCCGGTGGCATTAGCCTCGGCCTGCAATGCCTCTATAGATTTTTTTATGAATAATCCCATATTTTACTCTTTAGAAAGGTTGGTTGGCCATTTTCCACAGACAGAGGAAGGCTGCTTTTGTAATCTCAACCATCTTGTCCCAATTTATGCGATCGCACTCGTCGCTGGGTTTGTGAAAGTCGGGTTGTGCTCCTGTCTGGTACCAGGCGATTGATGCGCCGGCTTGGAAGAACGGCACCTGGTCGCTACCGTTGTTGAAGTTCTCCGAGGTTACAAAGTCGGGGTCGAGGTCCAGTGTGTGGTTCTTTATGTCGTGTCTCAGCCACTCGGCAAAGAGAGAGTCTTTTTGCATGTAAAGCAGGTTAAAATGTTTGGGGCGCTCCTCCATGTTGTTGCGGCCTATCATGTCAAAATTCATGTATCCTTTCACCTTTGTCATGTCCGAGAAGTTGTTTACAAAATATTTTGAACCCAGCAGACCACGCTCCTCGCCATCCCACAGCGCGAAAATTACAGTGCGCTCGGGCTGCTCGCCGGTGGCAATAAAGGCGCGCAGAATCTGCAACACAGCCTGCACTCCCGAGGCATTGTCATCGGCACCGTTGAAAATCTTGTCGCCAACGAGCATGGGGTCGGTGCCCAGATGGTCGTAGTGCGCGCCCACAACAACAATCTCTTCGGGGTTCTTTCCCTCTATTTTTGCAAGTATGTTGCGCATTTTTGCAACGTGGTGAGGGTGTTTCTTTATCTCTTCAATAGTTTTAGGAGTTACGGTGTATGGCGAAAAGCGACCTTCGCGTGAATAGGCCTCGAAGGGCTGTGCAAAATTGTTGCCATAGAGTGGGGTGGCGCCCATCTGTTTCAGAATGGCGATAATATATTCTCCGGCAATGTATCCGGCCGGGGTTCCCGACTCGCGACCCTCGAGAGCGTCCGATGCAAGAAACTCAACGTGTGCTTCGGCTGTTGCGCGGTTGATGGTTGCCACTCCCTTCTTCTCGGGAGTAATCTTGTTCTTTCTTGCCTCTGCTGTCAGTGCGGGCAGAAGCGCGAAGAGTGTAACTAATATGAATACTATCTTTTTCATGGCTATATTTTTTAAAAAAAGCATAAGGCTGTGCGAAAATATTACTTTTTACACAGCCCTTTGCATATTGTTTGTCGTTTTTTAGCAGTTCATGCCACCGCAGCAGTTGATAACCTGTCCGGTAACGTAGGCCGAGAGGTCCGAAGCAAGGAATAGTGCCACGTTGGCAACATCCTCGCCGCTGCCTGCGCGACGCAAAGGAATTGTTGCACACCACTGCTCGCGCATATTCTCGGGGAGCTTGGCGGTCATGTCTGTGTCGATGAATCCGGGAGCGATGCAGTTTGCACGTATTCCGCGCGGACCCAATTCCTTGGCGATAGACTTAGCGAGGCCAATGAGTCCGGCCTTCGATGCCGAGTAGTTACACTGTCCGGCGTTTCCGCTGACACCCACCACAGAGGTCATGTTGATGATGCTGCCCGCACGCTGCTTGGCCATGATGGGGGCAACGAGGCGTGTGAAATTGAACGCCGACTTTAGATTAACAGAAATTACGCTGTCCCACTGCTCCTCGCTCATGCGCAGGATGAGTCCGTCTTTGGTGATTCCGGCGTTGTTCACGAGAATATCTATGCGGCCGAAGTCTGCCATGATGCTCTTTACAACCTCGTCGGCAGCTGCATATTCTGCAGCGTTTGAAATGTAGGCTTTGCACGAAACGCCCAATGCGCTTATCTCTGCTACAGTCTCCTCGGCTACTGCGCTGTTGCTAACGTATGTAAATGCAATATTTGCGCCCTCGCTTGCAAATTTCAATGCAATGGCTTTACCGATTCCGCGTGTGCCGCCGGTGATAAGGGCAACTTTTCCTTCCAATAATTTCATGATAGTGTTATTTTGTTTGTTAATGACCGCCGAAGGCGATTTTCCGATGCGAAGATACACTTTTTTTGCAGACATCCGAAAGGCTTTGGGCAAATAATAGCGTCCGATTGCGATAATATAGTATAATAAATTGTAATATTCCTATATTTTTATGGCGCGAAAGGGAAAATCGGGGCAGAATTATTCGCTTAAATTTTATGTTTTTTGTCACCCTTTTATTATCTTCGCAAACAAATGTTTATGAATCATGAGACAAATTTTTAATAAAATTCTGCTTGGCGCCATGGGGCTGCTGTGCTTTACAGGATGCGGCTCTGCCGGAAAGTCGGGCGGTGCAGGCGATATTCTTGCGCCTGCCGAGTATATGAAAATGTTGCAGAGCGACGAAAAAGCCTATCTGCTCGACGTGCGTCGCGCCGACGAGTATGCTGCTGGACATCTGCCGGGTGCCGCTCTTCTCGATGTTACCGACAGTGTGGCCTTTGCCCGCGGCGTTGAACTTCTCGACAAAGAGAAGAATATCTACATCTATTGCCGCAGCGGACGACGCAGCCGCAAAGCCGCCGATATTCTCACTGCAAAGGGCTTCAAGGTTACGGACATGCAGGGTGGCTACAATGCCTGGAAAGAGACTTTTAACAAATAAATTCTAAATATATATACTATGGAAAAGATTTTTGGACTTATAAACGCGCCCTTTACTCCTTTCTTGGAGAGTGGCGAGGTAAATTACGAGCCTATTCCCGCATACGCTAATATGCTTGCAAAGAACGGCCTCAAAGGAGTTTTTATTAACGGCTCGTCGGGCGAGGGCTATATGCTCACCGAGGATGAACGCATAAAACTCACCGAGGCGTGGATGGCTGCTGCACCCAAAGATTTTAAGGTTATTGTGCACGTGGGCAGCACCTGTGTAAAATCGAGCCGCCGCATGGCCGAGCATGCTCAGAAGGTAGGTGCGTGGGGAATTGGTGCAATGGCGCCTCCCTTCCCCAAAGTGAATCGTGTAGAGGAGCTTGTGAAATATTGCGAGGAGATTGCTTCGGCCGCTCCCGAGCTTCCCTTCTATTTCTATCACATTCCCGCCTTTAACGGTGCCTACCTCTCGATGGTAGAATTCCTGAAGGCTGTCGATGGCCGCATTCCCAATTTCGCGGGAATAAAATATACTTTCGAGAGCCTTTACGAGTACAACCAGTGCCGCCTTTATAAGAATGGCAAATTTGACATGCTCCACGGACAGGATGAGACTATCCTTCCCTGCCTTGCAATGGGTGGCGCTCAGGGTGGCATCGGCGGAACAACAAACTACAATGGTTGCAATCTTGTGGGAATTATAGAGGCGTGGAAGAACGGCGACCTCGAAAAAGCTCGCGAACTGCAGAATTTCTCGCAAGAGGTTATTAACGTAATTTGCCACTTCCGCGGAAATATTGTCGGCGGCAAGCGCATAATGAAGCTCATAGGTCTCGACCTTGGCAAAAACCGCACCCCCTTCCAGAATATGACCGACGAAGAGGAGGTACGCATGCGTGCCGAACTCGAGGCGATAGACTTCTTCAACCGTTGCAACAAATTTTAAAAAGGAACAATTATGGACTGGAAAAAATATCTCGAAGAGTGGCGCGACTCATATAAAAATGACCTTGTGAACGATATTATGCCTTTCTGGCTGCGCAACGGCCTCGATCGCGTCAATGGTGGTGTCTACACTTGCCTCGACCGCGACGGCTCGCTCATCGATAGCACAAAGTCAGTGTGGTTTCAGGGACGCTTCGCATTTGTGTGCAGCTTTGCATATAATAATGTAGACAAGAATCCCGAGTGGCTGCAGGCTGCGAAAAGTACCATTGACTTTATTGAAAAGTACTGTTTCGACAGTGACGGACGAATGTATTTCGAGGTTACTGCCGATGGAAAGCCTCTGCGCAAGCGTCGCTACGTATTTTCCGAGACATTCGCTGCCATTGCAATGGCCGAGTACTCAAAGGCCTCGGGCGACAAAGAGTATGCAGTGAAGGCACTGAAGCTGTTCAACGACATTCGCCATTTTATCTCCACCCCCGGCTATATGGAGCCCAAATACTGCGACACTCTGCAGGCAAAGGGCCACTCTATAGTGATGATTCTCATAAACACCGCTTCGCGCATACGCGAGGTTATCGATGCTCCCGAGCTCGATGCACAGATAAACGAGTCGATAGAGTCATTGAGAGACTTCATGAAAGAGGAGTATAAGGCTCTGCTCGAAATGGTGGGCCCCAACGGAGAGTTCATTGACACCTGCAACGGCCGCATTATCAACCCCGGACACTGCATCGAGACTGCGTGGTTCCTGCTCGAAGAGGCCAAGCATCGTGGCTGGGAGAAGGAGCTTACCGAACGCGCACTGACGATCCTCGACTGGTCGTGGGAGTGGGGCTGGGACAAGCAGTATGGAGGAATCATCAACTTCCGCGACTGCCGCAACCTGCCCGTGCAGGAGTATTCTCAGGATATGAAATTCTGGTGGCCGCAGACAGAGGCAATCATTGCTTCGCTCTATGCTTACGAGGCTACGCACGACGAAAAATATCTCATCATGCACAAGCAGATAAGCGAGTGGACATACGCCCACTTCCCCGACAGAGAGTATGGCGAGTGGTACGGCTATCTTCACCGTGACGGCACCGTTGCCCAGCCTGCCAAAGGCAATATTTTCAAAGGGCCTTTCCACATTCCTCGCATGATGATAAAATCCTATCAGTTGTGTAACATTTTAATCGGATAGTATGAAAAATTCAAAAATATATCCTTGGGTGGTAGTGGCACTGCTGTGGGTGGTGGCTCTGCTCAACTATATGGACAGGCAGATGCTCAGCACCATGAAAGAGGCTATGCAGATAGACATTGTGGAGCTGCAGAATGCCGAGAATTTTGGAATCTTGATGGCAGTCTTTCTGTGGATCTACGGCTTTATGAGCCCCGTCTCGGGAATGGTTGCCGACAGAGTCAGCCGCAAATGGCTCATCGTGGGCAGTCTGCTCGTGTGGTCGAGCGTGACCTACCTTATGGGCATTGCCGATAGTTTCGACCAACTTATATGGCTGCGCGCGCTCATGGGAATAAGTGAGGCGCTCTATATTCCCGCCGGACTCTCGCTCATCGCCGACTACCACAGCGACAAGACCCGTTCGCTCGCCGTGGGCATCCATATGACCGGTCTTTACATGGGACAGGCTATCGGTGGATTCGGAGCAACGGTTGCTGCGGCCTTCACATGGCACACAGCCTTCCATTGGTTCGGAATTATTGGAATCGTATATGCAATGGTGCTTGCGCTGTTCCTCAAAGATATCAAGCGCGAGCCTGTACAGGCAAAAGTGCAACCCTCGGCCGATGGCCATAAGTTCTCAAAGGGGCTGGTGCTTCTTTTCAGCAACATTGCCTTTTGGGTGATACTCTTCTTCTTTGCGTCGTCCAGCCTTCCCGGATGGGCAACAAAGAACTGGCTGCCGACACTCTACGCCGAGAGCCTTAATATTCCTATGTCCGAGGCGGGCCCCATTTCTACAATAACAATTGCTGCTTCGTCGTTCGTGGGCGTTATCTTCGGAGGAATGCTCTCCGACCGCTGGGTGCAGAAAAATCTGCGCGGACGCATCTATACAAGTGCCATAGGCATGGGACTCACAATCCCCTCGCTGGTGCTTATAGGCATCGGTGACAGTTTCGCGGCGGTAGTCTGCGCCGGACTTCTTTTCGGCGTCGGTTACGGAATGTTCGACGCGAACAATATGCCCATTCTGTGCCAATTTGTGTCGTCCAAACAGCGTGCAACGGCTTATGGAATTATGAATATGGTGGGAGTCTTCTCGGGTGCGGCAATCACTCAGGTACTCGGAAAATGGACCGACGGCGGACAGCTGGGCTACGGCTTTGCAGTGCTGGGCGCAGTGGTTTTCGTTGCCATGCTTGCGCAGCTTCTGTTGCTGAAGCCCAAGACTGCCAATATGGAATAAAATACCATGAGACATTTTAAGATCAATTCTCTCTGTATATGCATCCTGCTCTTTGTTGCAGCGTGTGTGCCTTCGGTCATTTACATTGACACGATTGGCACTATGCCAGGCGAAGAGCCCGGCTACGAAAAGGGTGTCTCTGCCTGCTATGCGACGGTGTCCGATGGCACTATGCTGCTTGCGGGCGGCTGCAATTTCCCCGAGACTCCGGCGGCCAACGGTGGCGCAAAAAGATACTATAAGGGTATCTATTCAGCGTCGTGCGATGGCTCTGCGCTGCAGTGGAAAAAGGTGGGCGAGCTTCCCGAAGCCTCTGCCTATGGCGTTTCGCTGCAGTATGGCGCGAGCCTTGTCATTGCCGGGGGAATGAACGAAAATGGCGCTTCGGATAAAGTCTATATTGTCGAGGCTGCCAGCGATGGTTGCAATATCCGTTGCCTGCCGTCGTTGCCTTGCACCGTCGACAATGCTTCGGGCGCAGTCTGCGGCAACTATATATATGTTGTCGGTGGCAACGCCGACGGCCGTCCATCGTCGAGGGCGTTTGCTCTGAATATGGACGATGTTGCGGCAGGGTGGTGCGAGCTTCCCTCTTTCCCCGGTCGCGGACGTGTGCAGCCTGTCTGCGTGGCTGCGGCGGGCGCATTGTATCTGTGGGGCGGCTTTACGCCTGCGGGTGACGATGGCGATGCTGTTGTACATTGCGATGGCGCGAAATATAATCTTGCGTCGGGTGAGTGGAGCCTGTTGCCCACGATTGTCGACGAGAATAATCAGCCGCTTACCCTCTCGGGAGGTGCGGCTGTTGCTACTGCCGATGGTCGTATTTTCGCTGCCGGCGGGGTGAATCGCGAGATATTCGAGGATGCAATTTCGGGAAAATATAATTGTGTCCCCAAAAATGAGTATATGCGTCGCCCTATAGGATGGTACCGATTCAACGACAGGCTGCTCGGCTTCGATGCTACAGAAGAAAAATGGGAGATTCTCACACGCAAGGCCGCCTATGCGCGCGCCGGAGCGGTGCTTGCAACCGATGGCGAAAATCTCTATTATGTGGGTGGCGAACTTAAGCCCGGAATAAGAACACCCGAAATAAAAGAGTTTTCTTTTTTAATAAAGTGATTGATTATCAATGTAGTTGAGGAATTACATAACTACTTTAGGAAAAATCCCCTTGCGATTAGGAAATTACCGTTGCAAGGGGATTTTTCCCGTAATAAATTTGCAGCAGACAAGAAGATGAAAGACTTCTGAATTACTAACAATTTTAAAATTCAGTATTATGAAAAAGATGATGATTATTGCAGTTCTTATAAGCGGAATGCTTATGCCTGCGCAGATTTTTGCAAAGAACGACAGACGCGAAGTTAAAAAAGAGAATAGAGTGAGTGTAGACTACAACAGAGTGAACAAGGGTGGCAATGTTGCCAAGAATCACAAGCCCGAACCCAAAAAGCCGGTAGTAGTGAAGCATCATAATCCCGCCCCCGTGGTTGTCCATCACCATAATCCTGCTCCTGTGGTTGTTCACCACCACAAGCCCGCCCCTATAGTGCATCATGTGAATTGCGCGCCTCCTCCCCCTCCCGTACATCACCATAATCATTGTAGCGAGGTTGCAGGTGCAGCAGCAGTGGCAGTCGGAGTAGTGGGCCTTCTCTCACTCCTTGCAAATTAAAAGATAAAGGCTTTTTGCTATAATTAGACGATACGTTTTTTCATTGTGATTTTCTATTCGGCCGAAGAGTAGCTTCGGCAAACTAAAAGCTCCTTGCCGTGCGGCAAGGAGCTTTTCTATAATAGTGTCCGAAAGGTTATTTCTGCTTGGTGAGCTCTTTTATTCTCTCCTCTTCGTTGAGCTTGCACACGAGCAGGTTGCCATCCTGTTCCGAAACGACGCAGTCGCTGATTCCAATGATTACCACCTTCTTGCAATTCTCTGTGTGAACGATGCAGTTGCGTGTGTCGTGTATGGAAATGTCATTTCCTATAAGCACGTTGCCGTTGAGGTCCTGCGACAGGTGCGAGTGCAGCGATGTCCATGTGCCCAGGTCGCTCCATCCAAAGTCGGCGGGGAATACAAATACTTCGTCGGCGTGCTCCAAAATAGCGTAGTCGACGGAAATGTTGCGGCAGTAGGGGAATTTCTCGGCGAGCAGGGCAGGCTCTTCGTCGGTGCCGTAGTATGGTAGCATCGACTCGAAAATCTGCGCAATCTGCGGCTGGTAGATGCGGAAGGCGTTCACCACCGTCTGTACGTTCCAAATGAATATTCCCGAATTCCAATAGAAATTCTTCTTGCTGATGTAGGTTGTTGCAGTGTCAAGGTCGGGCTTCTCTTTAAAAGAGTCCACGCGGAAAATCTCCTTGTTCGACAGCGACGAGTTTCCAAGCGCAGCTTCAATGTATCCGAATCCCGTCTCGGGGCGCGTGGGCTTTATTCCTATCGTGAGAATAGCATCCGAGTCCGAGACGAATTTAAGTGAAGATTTTATCACTCGCTGGAATTCGATGACGTCTGTAATAAGATGGTCGCTGGGGGTAACGACCATATTGGCTCTGGGGTCTATTTTTTTTATTCTCCACGCAGCATAGGCGATGCAGGCGGCAGTGTTTCGTCGGCAGGGCTCTTTAAGGATGTTGCTCTCGGGAATTTGCGGCAACTGTTCGCTGACGAGCGGTGCATACTCCTCTGAGGTTACTATCCACGTATTTTCCAATGGGCAGATGCCTTTGAAGTGCTCCACCGTCAGTTGCAGCAGCGATTTTCCGCAGCCAAGAACATCTATGAACTGCTTGGGCTTTTCGCGTGTGCTGACAGGCCAGAAGCGGTTGCCCACTCCTCCTGCCATAATTATCAGATGGTTGGAATTATTCATTTCTCTTCTCTTTTTATATATAATGTTCGATGCTTGGGCGCTCCGCTCGAAAGTAATGTTCTTTTTGGCGGGCATTTTCGCAGCATCAGCATGCAAAGATATAAAAAACGGCTACAGAATATCAAAAATGTTCTGTTTTTTCTTTGTGAATCTTGTTTGTGAGGTGTTAAAATTTTATTCGAGAAAAATTTTTTGAAATTTTTTTCGATTTTTCTTGCGTATATAAAAAAGATGCCGTACCTTTGCAGAGCAAAAATGAAACGGCGCTTTCGTCTAGCGGCTAGGACACATGCCTCTCACGCATGGAACACGGGTTCGATTCCCGTAGGCGCTACCAAGAGACATCCAAACGGATGTCTCTTTTTTATTTATACCACACCTCTTTAGCAGACTCGGGACTACC
>JAFYPH010000019.1 GCA_017547585.1 Bacteroidaceae bacterium
CCATAATGAGTGTGAATGTAATTGATGGAATAACCACTTTCAAGCATATGCATATATTTTAGCAATGCTGAATAATCGTGTTTCTTACGCATAAAATAAACCCCAAAAGTTTTTTGTCTAACTTTTGGGGTTCACTTCACTCGCGCACAGCCCCATTTTTATATTGATAAATGTTCGGCTATCACTTTTTACCCGCACCTTTGTCGAGCAGCAGATCTTTTATGGCCCCGCGCAGTGTCTCTTTGGGCAGGAAACCCGTTCCCGCGCTGGGATTACCCTTCATGGGCACAAAGACAATCGTCGGCAACGAAGTAATCCCAAAGGCCTCGGCAATCTCTTTTTCGTTGTCCACATTCACCTTATAAATATAAATTTTCCCCGCATACTCGGCAGCAAGCTCGTCGAGCACAGGTGCGAGACGACGGCAAGGGCCGCACCAGTCTGCATAAAAATCGATGATGGCGGGCTTGTCGCCAAGATAGTTCCACACAGTGGGCGACTTTTCGAAATTGACAACTTTTTTAAGAAAAGCAGCCTTGTTCAATTTTATGGTCTTGCTCTCGAGAGAAGCGTGGGGAATCTGCGCCGAAAGGTTGCCCGAAAAGGCAAAAAGCGCAAAAAATAAAGAGATAAAAATGGTAATTCGTCTCATAGGGAAATAATGTTTTTTATGGAAACATCGATTGTCGCAACTATGTTCGGCAATCATTCTAAGTGCAAAAGTAACATTTGTTTCGCAACCGACCAAAAACGAAAAATAAAAACTGCAAACGAAACAACTTTCAAAATCATTTTGCAAATATCAAAATTTGCAATACCTTTGCACCAGATTTCAAATAAGGGGTGCCTTAAAACATGGGCTGAGATCATACCCAAGAACCTGATCCGGGTAATGCCGGCGTAGGAAAGAGCTTATATACACATTCCAATTTTATATAGGCGATGCAGGAAAATCCCCATTTTCTGTTTAACAACGGAGCTTGGTGGATTTATTTTTTTGTGCCATGCTCCACAAAAATTGGAAATTGCAATGAAAAAAAGAACATTGCTCGGCTGCCTGCTAATGGCGGCCATGCCCTCGCTGCTGAAAGCACAGGAGGGAGTGAAAGACAGCCTGCACAATAGTCTGCAGGAAGTGGAAATAATGTCGATACGCGCGACAGAGACAACCCCCGTTGCCTTCACTAACATAGGCAGGGAGGCGCTTAAAAAGCAGAATACGGGAGTGGACTTTCCCTATCTGGTGAAGATGACTCCGAGCGCAGTGGTCACAAGCGACGCGGGAGCAGGAATAGGCTACACGAGCCTGCGCATACGCGGCACCGACGCCACCCGCATAAACGTAACAGCCAATGGCATTCCCGTGAACGACGCCGAGAGCCACACAGTCTTTTGGGTAAATATTCCCGACCTTGCATCGTCGGTGAAGGATGTACAGATTCAGCGCGGAGCGGGAACATCGACCAACGGAGCGGGCGCATTCGGCGCAAGCATCAACATGCAGACAAGCGAGTTTAATACACTGCCCTACGCTGGATTCAGCGGCTCGGCAGGCTCTTTCGGCACACACAAAGAGACGTTGCGCGCCGGCACAGGACTCCTTGCCGACCATTGGACATTTGACATTAGACTATCGAACATCGGCAGCAACGGATACATCGACCGCGCCTCGACCGACCTCAGTTCCTACTATCTTCAGGGCGCATACTACAGCGGCAGCACCACCCTGCGACTCATTAATTTCTCGGGCGAAGAGCAGACCTACCACGCATGGAACTACGCGACCAAAGAAGAGATGGAGCTCTATGGCCGCCGCTACAACAGCTGCGGATACATGTTCACCGACAGCGATGGTAAGGATCACTTCTACGACGGACAGACAGACAACTATAAACCGAATAATTGGCAGTTGCTGCTCGACCACCACTTTAACAACGCATGGAGCATGAGCACGGGCCTGCACTACACAAAGGGCGATGGTTACTATCAAGAGTACAAAGGTAATCGCAAGTTTGTAGAGTACGCCCTGCAACCCTATCTTTTCGACGGAAGCGAAGTGAAGAAGAGCGACCTTATACGTCGCAAGGCTATGGACAACCATTTTGGCGGCGCAATCTTCTCGCTCAACTATAAGGACGAGCGACTGAGTGCCTCGCTGGGCGGCGGTGCCAACAGATACTATGGTGCCCACTTCGGACAGGTGCTGTGGGTGAAGAACTACATTGGCAACATTGCCCCCGACCACGAATACTACCGCAACAGAGGCGCCAAGAACGACGCTAACATCTACCTCAAAGGCGACTATCATCTGACGAAGAGCCTCAACATCTACGGCGACATTCAGTATCGTCACATAGGTTACAAGATTGACGGCTGCAACGACAAATGGAACGACGCGACAGGCAGCTTGCAGAGACTCGCCATCGACGAGAGATTCGACTTTCTCAATCCCAAGGCAGGACTCTCGTGGCAGATTGACCGTAACAACCGTCTGTTCGCATCGGTGAGCGTGGCCCACAAAGAGCCCACACGCAACAACTACACAGATGGCAAGCTCGACGAGCACCCCACAGCCGAAAGACTCACCGACTACGAAGTGGGCTACACCTTCGGAAACAAATATCTGCACGCGGGAGCCAATCTTTATTATATGGACTACAAAGACCAGCTGGTGCTCACAGGCGAGCTCAACGAGATTGGCGAGCCGCTCGCAGCTAACATCCCCGACAGCTACCGCGCGGGTATCGAGCTTACGGCAGGCGCTCAACTGCCCTGTGGATTCGGTTGGGAGGCCAACGCCACCTTCAGCCGCAACCGCATAAGGAATTTCACAGAGGTACTCTACGACGACGACACATACGAGCGCTGGGAGATTGACCGCGGCGACACACGCCTCTCATTCTCGCCCGACGTCATCGTGAACAATACATTCTCGTACAAGGTGAAAGGCCTCGACGTCGCGCTGCAATCGAGCTACGTCAGCAAGCAGTATATGAGCAACGCCGAGCACGAGGATCACCGCCTCGACGCATATTTCGTCAGCAACCTGTGCCTCGCCTACACCTTCAAGCTGCCAAAGACAAAGAGCATCACCGTGGGCGCGACAATCTACAATATCTTCAACGAAGAGTACGAGAGCAACGGATACGCAGGCAGCGGATACTACACTGACGGCGACGGCACACGCCACCGCTACAACTACGCAGGCTACGCTGCGCAGGCAGGAACAAATATTCTGGGCCACCTGAGCATAGATTTTTAAAAACCACACACAACCATGATACTTGAACTTTTTGGAACGGCAGTAGGAATCATCTACCTGTGGCTCGAATATCGCGCCAGCATCTATCTGTGGATAGCAGGCATCATAATGCCCGCAATATACATATTCATCTACTACGAGGCAGGGCTGTACGCCGACTTTGGCATCAACATATACTATCTGCTCATCGCCCTCTACGGATGGGTAGCGTGGAAGACTGGATTCACCCTCACAGGCAAGAAAAAGAAGAGCGGAGAGCTGCCCATCAGCCACACGCCCCTGCGTGCATGGCCGCGCATCGCCGCAGCATACATTGCCGCCCAACTGTTCATCACATGGGTACTCATGGAATACACCGACAGCACCGTACCCATCGCCGACTCGTTCACCACTGCGCTGAGCATTGTAGGAATGTGGATGCTCGCGCGCAAATACGTCGAGCAGTGGTGGGTGTGGTGCATTGTCGATGTTGCAAGCAGCGCACTATATATATACAAAGAGCTATATTTTACTGCCGCCCTCTATGCAGTTTATGCAATAATCGCTATCTTTGGCTACCGCAAATGGAAAAAAATGATGCAGCATGAATAATACTCACGACAATCTTTTCGACGCAGTGGTACTCGCAGCCGGCGACTACCCCACAGCCGCCGAGCCACTTGCCATTCTGCACAATGCAGAATATGTTGCTTGTTGCGACGGCGCCGCCGACCGCTACATTTCCCTCGGTAATGTCCCCGATGCCATTGTGGGCGACGGCGACTCCATAAGCCCCGCCAACCGCGAAAAATTTGCCGACAGACTGCACATTATAAACGAGCAGGAGAGCAACGACCAGACAAAGGCTGTGCGTTTCCTTGTGTCGCAGGGCAAGCGCCGAATAGCTATTGTGGGCGCCACCGGACGCCGCGAGGACCACACGATAGGAAACATCAGTCTGCTCATAGAGTATGCACGCGCGGGGGTGGATGTTCGCTCTTTCACCGACTATGGAGTGTTCGTTGCGTGCAACGGCACCACTACTCACAAATGCCGCAAGGGGCAGCAACTGTCAATCTTCTGCATCACAGCTAAGTCGCTGAGTGCCGAGGGGCTGCTCTACCCTATATATGACTTTACAAATTGGTGGCAGGGCACACTGAACGAATGCACCGAGGAGAGTGTAACCATACACGCCGAGGGCGAGTATCTTCTATTCTTCAATTATTGAAAATCGGCAGCTGCCGTAAGCTCCACAACCTCGCCCGTCACAGGGTGGGTAAATTTCAGATATTCGGCGTGCAGCATCAGACGCTTGTCGGGCGAGCCATAAAGTTCGTCGCCAATGATAGGAGTGTTCAGCCCGCCAGCATGAGCCGAATGTACACGCAACTGATGAGTCCTGCCCGTCACAGGGTAGAATGCAACCTTTGTACACTCGCGGCCATCGTACACTATTTTCTCGATAACCTCGTAGCGGGTGAGAGCCTCTTTCCCGCAAGAGTAGTCGACCATCTGACGCGGGCGATTCTCGTAGTCGGGAATCAGCGGCAGCGAAATTTCCCCTTTTGTGGAAGATAATGTACCTTCGAGCAGAGCAATGTATCGTTTCTGCACGCGGCGCATGGAAAATTCACGTTGCATGGCCGAGAAAATATCGACGCTCTTTGCGACGAGCAAAAGACCCGATGTTGCCATGTCCAGACGATGCACCACACGAATATCGCTCGCAGGAAAAGCATTCTGCAAATGCTCTTCAACAGAGACGCCACCCACAATTCCCGGCACCGACAGCATTCCCGAAGGCTTGTTCACCACCATCAGAAAATCATCCTCGTAGAGAATCTCAATATCCTCGGCGCACAGGGCAGCAGCCTCTTGCGGCGAAGAGTCAACATCCATACGTCCGAGCATGAAAGAGAGAATGGGCTTGCATTTGCTTGTGCACGAGCCATAGAAACAGCCGTCGCGACGCACCTCTCCCACAGGCGAGGCACCCATCCAGAATTCGGCCATTGCGAGCGGGCGCAGTCCGTTGACAAAAGCATACTGCAACAATTTGGGCGCAGCACACTCGCCGGCTCCCGCCGGCGGAACACCCTGCGCAGTGGTGGCAAAAATCTGCGACAGCGAGCGGCGCTCGCCTGTAGAGTCCAAAAGAACAAAATTGTCGAAGAGCCACTGCTGCAATGCTGCCGAGCGTCGTTTGCGCTCGTTTTTCATTGCCGCCACCCGCTCATCGTAGCCGGCAACGGCTGCCTTGAGAGCTGCAACCTTCTCGTCCCAACGCTTGACGTTTCTCTTATATTCGGCCTTTGCGAAACGGCTCTCGTTAAGCAGTCGTTCCTCTTCGTCGGGCGAGAGAGCGCCCTCGGCGCGTCGCGCCTCGCGTGTAGCCTTGCCCTCGCGCATCGCTTCGCGCTCGGCGGCAAGAGCCTCGTCGCGCTCGCGCTCCACGCGTTCGAGCGCAGCAACGGCCGAAAGATAGGCCTCGCTGCTCTTCAGGGTCGCAACTTCGCGGTTGATGGAGGAAATTTCGCCCTCTTCGCGTTTAAAGTAACCGTCGGGTGCAAGAAAATCAAAGACAGGAGGAACAAAATAATCGTACTCGTTGCACCCCGCAAAGAGGCCCGAGAATGCAGCCAGATAGCCGCAACGGCCCTGCGCATCCTGCACCACAAGCACGCCGAACATCTTTCCGCGCGCAGCCTCGTCGCTCCACAGAGAATTGGCGGCCACCACACGACGCACAGCCTCGGCCGCCCTCACACACAGAGGATGGGGAGTATAGGAAAAGGGATTGTTGAAGCGTGTGGGAAGAGCAATCGCGCCCACTGCCTCGTCGAAAAGGTGAAACTTTTCCATCGTAGAAAGAGGGGCGAATTTATCTTGCGGTTATATGGAAACAGGCCTGCTTAACCTCGTGCTTCACGTAGCACCGGCCCTGCTTTTTAAGGTCGCGCAACACCTCGCCAAGAACAACCTTCAGCTTAATCTGTGTAGTTTCGTCCTCGCTGAGAGCATGGAAGCGCTTGTAGGTAATATCGAAAGTTGTTGCGTAGCAATGGGCCGAGTTTTTAGAGGCATTCAAATTGCGACGTCCCAATTTCTTCACGTCCTTTCCGGTCCTGAGCACCGAAGAGACTATCACTTTATAAGGAGGAAGATGGTGGGCAACCAATGAATCCTGGAAGCTGCGGCCAATCTCGGAGAGCAGTTCTGCGGCGCGCGGCACAAGATAGGGCGCCGAGTGTGTAAGCTCGTCCACAATGTAGGCCTCTTCGTCGTTCAGCGCAACAAGTTTATCCATAATCTCGTCCTCGAGGATATTGTCCACATTGTGCGCAGCAACGCCAATCTTCTTGGCAGCCGCAAGATGAGCATCGTTAAGGTCGTTAAACTCGCGCTTGAAGTTTATATTGATGGCCAGGCGACGGGGCTCCTCGGGGCGCTCAATGCGACTCTTGTATCCACCCTCGCTGCAACTGCAACCGCTGAAAAACAATATTGAAGAAAATGCGAATATCGATAATAATTTCAATTTCATAGTATAGTTTTTAAATACGTCTGCGAAGATAGTAAAAACCGCCATCAATCACAAATAAAAAAAGAAGTAAGCAAAAACAATCGCAGATATAGGAAAATTCACTATCTTCGCAAAGAATTACACGAAGCAGTAAAAAAAAGAATGATTGAACAACATATAATTCTCGAAGGCATAGACGCTGTAAGTTTTTACGGAGCGAACAATACGCATCTGATGATGCTTAAAAAATTGTTCCCCAAACTGCGCATCGTGGCAAGAGACTACATTATAAAAGCCGTGGGCGACGAAGAGGAGCTCGACAAGTTCCGCGCAGTCGTGGACAGACTCATCGACCACTGCACACGCTACAACAGCATCGACGAGGAGGCAATCATCGACGCCGTAAACGGCAAGAAGAGCGACAAGGGCAGCGACAGTAACGTCATTGTCTACAATATAAACGGAAAGCCCATCTATCCCCGCAGCGAGAACCAGTGCAAACTGGTCGAGGAATTCGGCAAGAATGACATGATTTTTGCAGTCGGCCCCGCAGGAACGGGAAAGACCTACACGGCAATCGCGCTTGCAGTGAGAGCGTTGAAAAACCGCGAAATACGCAAGATTATCCTCAGCCGTCCGGCAGTGGAGGCAGGCGAAAAGCTCGGATTCCTGCCCGGAGACATGCGCGAGAAAATCGACCCCTATCTGCAGCCTCTCTACGACGCGCTCGAGGACATGATTCCCGGCGCAAAGCTCAAGGAGTATATGGATACCAACGTCATACAGATAGCGCCGCTCGCCTTTATGCGCGGCCGCACACTGAACGACGCCATTGTCATTTTGGACGAGGCACAGAACACCACCCCGCAGCAGATAAAGATGTTCCTCACACGCATGGGCAACAACACCAAGATGGTGATTACGGGCGACCTTACACAGGTGGACCTTCCCCACAATCAGGGCTCGGGACTGACACAGGCTATACAGATACTGAAAGATGTTAAGGGAATCTCCTTCATCACACTGAGCAAAAAAGATATTGTGCGCCACAAGCTTGTCACACGCATTGTCGACGCATACGAGAGTTACGAAAAACAGGAAAAAGAAACATCTAAAAAATAAAGCTATGGCAAAAGCATTAACAACCACAGAATTTCATTTCAAAAAACAGAAGAGTCTCTATCATGGTAAGGTGCGCGACGTATACAACATCGGCGACGACCTGCTTGTAATGGTAGCAACAGACAGAATCTCGGCATTCGACGTTATTCTCCCCAAAGGTATTCCTTTCAAGGGACAGGTGCTCAACCAGATAGCATCTACATTCCTCGATGCAACTGCCGACATTGTTCCCAACTGGAAACTCGCTACTCCCGACCCCATGGTTACTGTAGGTCTCAAGTGCGAAGGCTTCAAAGTGGAAATGATCATCCGCGGCTACCTCACAGGCAGCGCATGGCGCGACTATAAGAACGGTTGCCGTTCAATCTGCGGCGTTGCACTCCCCGAGGGCATGCGCGAGAATGAGAAATTCCCCACACCCATCATCACCCCCACAACAAAAGCCGACGAGGGACACGACGAGAATATCTCTAAAGAGGAGATTATCGCACAGGGCATCGTCAGCCGCGAGGACTACGAGCAGTTGGAGAAATACACATACGCACTCTTCGAGCGTGGCAGCCAGATGGCAGCCGAGAAGGGCCTCATCCTCGTAGATACAAAGTACGAGTTCGGCAAACGCGACGGCAAAATCTACCTCATCGACGAGATTCACACTCCCGACTCTTCGCGCTACTTCTACGCCGAGGGCTACCAGGAGAAGTTCGAGAAAGGCGAGCCCCAGAAACAGCTCTCTAAGGAGTTTGTACGCCAGTGGCTCATCGAGAACGGATTCATGGGTCAGGAGGGCCAGCAGGTACCCGAAATGAGCGACGAGTACGTGAACAGCGTATCGGAGCGTTACATTGAGCTCTACGAGCACATTGTGGGCAAGCCCTTCGTAAAAAGCGACACAGAGCACATCGACGAGCGCATCAAGGCCAACATCAAGGACTATCTTGGATGCTAATCGGCAACAAGCGCTAAAGTAAGATAAAAACCACAAACAGACAGGTAACGGCTACGCCCCGACAGCAAAGTTGTTATCTGTCTGCTTTTTAAAATAGACACGCAGCATGAAAAAAGAGTACGGAATCATAGGCAACCCTCTGGGACAATCGGCCTCTCCCGCCTTTTTCAACAAGAAATTCGCCGACGAGAATATCAATGCCGAATACATTCCTTTTGAGCTCAAGAGCATAGAAGAGCTGCCGCAGGTGCTGAAAGAGCACCCCTCTCTGTGTGGATTCAACGTCACCATTCCATACAAACTGCAGGTGATGGAGTATCTGGAGAGCATGAGCGACGAGGCGGCGGGAATAAACGCCGTGAATGTGGTGAAGGTGAAGCACGACAGCGACGGCACTCCCCGACTCCATGGCTACAACAGCGACGTCATAGGATTCTCGCGCTCCATAGCCCCACTACTGGGCAGCGACGACAAAAAAGCGATGGTGCTGGGCACAGGCGGAGCATCAAAAGCCATTATCTATGCCCTGAAGAAGCTGGACCTCGAAGTTCTCTCTGTGTCGCGCAAGGCAAGCGCCGAAGCCATCAGCTACGCAGAGATCACCCCCGAAATTATGGCCTCGCACACAGTGATTGTAAACTGCACCCCCCTGGGAATGGTGGGCCACGGAGTGGAGCTCTGCCCCGAAATTCCCTACGAACAGTTGACAGACAAGCATATACTCTACGACATTGTCTACAACCCCGAAAACACCCTATTCCTGCAAAAGGGACGCGCAGCAGGCGCACGCACCAAGAGCGGATACGAAATGTGGTACCTTCAAGCACTCGCCTCGTGGGAAATTTGGAACAACGAATAGCCTCGGGCAACGACGAACAAAAAGAGTGAAAAAATTGTTGATGACAAAAGAAAAAGTTCACAAACAATTTTATTAACTTTGGACCATCAACAATAATTAAACAACAGAAACATGAAAAAATATCGTTGCACAGTGTGCGGTTACAGCCACGAAGGAGAAATGAACGAATCATTCACCTGCCCCGTATGCAAAAAGCCCTCATCATACTTTGAGGAGACAGCCGAGGAGGTTTCAAAAGTAAACAAATATGCCGGCACAAAGACCGAGAAAAACCTTCTCGAAGGATTCGCGGGCGAGAGTCAGGCACGCAACAAATACACCTATTTTGCCGAGGTTGCGGCTCGCGAGGGATACGACCAGCTTGCAGCAATCTTCCTGCAGACAGCGCGCAACGAGCAGGAGCACGCACGTCTGTGGTACGACGAGCTTGGAGGCATCGGAAACACAGCCACCAACCTTCTGCACGCAGCCGAGGGCGAGAACTACGAATGGACAGACATGTACGCACGCTTCGCCAAGGATGCCGAGGAAGAGGGATTCCCCGAACTTGCGGCACGTTTCCGCCGTGTGGCCGACATTGAGAAATCTCACGAGGAGCGCTACCGCAAACTGCTTCAGAATGTAGAAATGCAGCAGGTATTCGAGAAGAGCGAGCAGGTAATGTGGGAGTGCCGCATCTGCGGTCACCTTGTAGTGGGCAAGAAAGCACCCAAAGTGTGCCCCGTCTGCAAATATTCACAGAGCTACTTCGAAGTGAGAAAAGAGAACTACTAAAAATAGAAACTACAATAGCAGAGCCTCCCGATAATCTGAAAATTATCGGGAGGCACTTTTTTCTGCCGACAGGGAAACAGACGCCTCGCCTGCGAAACTATTTTTTAGAAACTACATTCCCATTGGAATCCAACAAAAACCAATCGCAGCTCTCGGCGTCGCACACCTCGAACAATTCATTCGACAACATATTAATATCTGAATAGAGAGCAAGAGTAATAGGCTCGCCCGTAAAGCGATTCATTATTCCGTAGCAGTTACCAATCTCGTACTTCAGATAATCGGCAAAAGCATACTCAATCTCGCCACAATCATTGTAACCGATAGGGAATTTCAGATAATAGGTAGCATCGTACATAAAAGGCTGCACAATGTTTCCATTGCAATCCTCTTTCCACTTTTTACCACCACCATCGAGCACATAACCGTCGGACAAAATATTCACAAAATCGTACTCGGCAGGATAAACTACATTGTAAAGAGAATCTAATGCACCATACTTTTCGCCTGCGACAACAACCCTGCAGCCTCTATCCTGCGGAGCCCAAATAGCATCGTACGACGGAGTCAAAATCCATTTACCATCTTTATTAATGATACCCCATTTGCCATTCTTGTCACTCATTGCACAGTAGCCATTATGGAACAGGTAAGATGGATTCGAGGCGCACTCTTCCGCAGGGTAGTCAAACTCGAAAGGAATTACAACTTCATTCCTTGCATTCACGAAGCCCACCTTTCCATCTTTCATCACAGCCGCAAGCCCCTCGGAGAAGACCCACGCCTTACTATAATTGTTCGCCATTGCATCGATAACAATTTCGCCACTGTTCACATTTATGAATCCGCGCTTTCCGGGCACTGCGTACACTGCCAGAGAATCGCCCTCTTCGACACCCGACACCCAATTTATTCTTCCAGTAGTGTACTTCCCTACCGTTAAATTATAAGCACGATACTTATAATTTCTGTAAGCGTGCAAAGCCACATTCTCGGACAGGTTCTTGTCGCGCCAATAGTTTCGTCCATATTCATACTCGTAGTACGAATAAGCAATAAGCGACACTATGCCCACGGGAACAACAATAAACACAAAGGCCAATAATCGACGCACCCATGTGGAACGTCTTTTCCACCACCCGGATATTTTGCGCCACACAAGGCTGCCAACAGCAATCAATGCCACACACAACAAAGTCACCACTCCCAGCAAAGCTTTAAAAATTTTATTCAATCGTTTCATAATTATTCATTTTACCAAGTTCCTTTTTATTATTGATATTGGCCGTAAGAAACATTACAACGCAGAGAAGCAAGAACAGCACCAATGAGCCTGCCAGCAGTGCGTAAGTTTCCATTTGAAGTAACATATAATTCATGGCATAGACCAATGCTACAAACGCACCAAGCATATATGCACTACGGTTCTTTAAAATAGCTCTAAAATAGAATATCAAGGCACCGGTTGTCATCGAGGCAGCTGCCACATACGCAATGCCGAATGCTATAAACTCGGAGAAAGCGACTAACAATGAGTAAAACAGCACAAGCGACAGACCTATGACAGCATACTGGATAGTGCAAATCTCCTTACGTGTCAAGAACTCAACAAACAGACCTGCCACGAACACCAGAACAATAATAAGCATTCCATACTTTGCCGAACGCATCGACTGCTGATAAGGATTTGCAGGATCCACAAACTTCACTCCCATATTATCGTGGCTAAAACTATTAAAGTTTGATACAATCCAGGTTGCCACAAAACCATCATTCTTCACTTCGCGATGATCAGGCAACAGAGTTCCTTGAAAACTAGGGTGCGGGTGTGATGAATTTATGGAAAGTGTTGTATTGCCATCACCCGAAGGATAGAAGAACAAAGATTCTGTACCTTTCAAATCAAAAGAAAATGCAAAATCAATCATTTCTCCAACCTTTGCACTCGCCGGCAATGTAACCTCGGCAATAAAATAGTCAGACCTGCGACTTAGATTAAATGTCTGCCCTCCAAATGTAAGTTGCGACGGATTACTAAAACCCTTTGGGTCAGAAACTTTAAAGCTGAAGTCAATATTTCTTGCTCGCATTTCCTTGTCAGTGATCATAAATCCACCCATAATCTTAATGTGTGAATTATAAACTATAACATCATATACAGAACGATGCAACATATCAGTCACAACATCCGCCTTGTAATCTACTTGCGAACACTCTTTATCATAATTCATTAAATATTTTTGTTTACCGCTCGCATCAGTTTTCTTATCAACAAGTTTCTCTTCGACAACAAACGATGTCAATAAAGGAGCAGAAACAAATTGCTGCATTGCATAGGAATTTGCCACCTCCTCTATAACAGCATTTTTTGTCTCTTCGCGATCTTCAATCACCCCCTCAATCATAGCCAGAGGAATTAGCAACAGAAGCGAAACTGTAGCCAAAAGACTAATTTTAATTGCAGTGCGTTTTGCGTTTGATTTTACATTTTTTTCCATAATAATATCCACTTATATTTACTCAATATATTTGTATAGTATATACTGCACTCGCGCTGAAAAACATTGAAGTAAACTTCATATTTCTCGTTCGTTTGTTAATATATCTCTGATATTTTCTTCAGTCGCGCAATCTCTTGTTCACCGGGGACAGGCACTCCCTCATCGCCCCACTCATTATATATAGTCAAAAGTCTCTTTGCATATTTGGGAATGAGCAAAGCATAAGCATCGGCCTTGTAATAACACTCCACCGCCTTGTTTATATACGAAATATCATCGAGTTCATTATATTTTTCAAGATAGGTATCACCAAGTATCAAGTTAAACAAAGGATTCTTATCTACCACTCGTGTCAAAAACTCTTCACGTCCTTCTTTATAGTCAGTTTCAGCATAATATATAGCCTGAAAAAGTACAGCAAGTTCACTGCCCTCCTTTTCCGCTTCGCGTACACTCTCAATCACAGCCACAGCATCCTCGTCCGTGTGGACACCCTTAATCAATTCAAAAGTCTTTGCTTCTATGGGAGCAACCTCTTTCAAGCGGGCCAATTTGTCGCGCTGCCGGTCGTTTTTTTTAGAAGATGTCAAAACCTCTATCAAAAGCCTGTAAGGGTCATCCTCGTCAAAGAGTTCCGAAAAATCATAGAACTCACTCTCGGTTATTTCGCAGTACATAGCATGCATACACATCATATTTATCCAACTCTTTTCAACGCCATCACCATTGTGGTAGCAAAGTACAAGCTCCTTACAAGCCTCGGCATCGCCCTCTCTTGCCTGACGGATAAGATTCTGCACTCTCTGCTCGGCGACACGAGACATCTGCTTCGCATCGGCACACCCGCTCACAACCACGCAATCCTCACAAGCTGTGTGGCACACACACAAGGCCCACACACATAAAATAGTAAATAGTTGTTTCATATAAATAAAATTAAAGTTTGTGTTAATCATTTTACCATATAGAGCAATGCAAAAAACAAAATCTATCACCACCCACACGAATAACATTTTTATAAAAGAGAAAAGCGAGCGCCAAAATCTATCATCAGATTTTAACGCTCGCTAAAATATCACCAACTATTCTACAACTCTTTGGAAATTTTGAATCCCAACTTGCTTATTAACCTCAGTGTCCCAAAAGCCGTGTCGCGGTCATAATCCTTCTCAACCTCGGGCAGTTCTTCATAAGGAACAAGGCAAGGATGCTGTTTCAAAGCATCGCTGCGCTCCTCGCCATAAGTCCACCCCTGCTGCAAACGGCTCTGCGCCCACACCTCGTGAACATTTTTAGCAATTTTCTCTACAAGTTCATCCAACTCCATGGGCAACACTACATCACTTGTATCAATAGGTTGCGGCTCGCGAGGGATACGACCAGCTTGCAGCAATCTTCCTGCAGACAGCGCGCAACGAGCAGGAGCACGCACGTCTGTGGTACGACGAGCTCGGCGGCATTGGAAACACAGCCACCAACCTTCTGCACGCAGCCGAGGGCGAGAACTACGAGTGGACAGACATGTACGCACGTTTCGCCAAAGACGCAGAAGAGGAAGGATTCACCGAACTTGCAGCACGTTTCCGCCGTGTGCCCGACATTGAGAAATCTCACGAGGAGCGCTACCGCAAACTGCTTAAGAATGTAGAAATGCAGCAGGTGTTCGAGAAGAGCGAGCAGGTGATGTGGGAGTGCCGCATCTGCGGTCACCTTGTAGTGGGCAAGAAAGCACCCAAAGTGTGCCCCGTCTGCAAATACTCACAGAGCTACTTCGAAGTGAGAAAAGAAAACTACTAAAATAGGAACTACAAATAGCAGTGCCTCCCGATAATTTTAAGATTATCGGGAGGTATCGTTTTTTTTACAGACGTAACTATACAAAGAAGCATTTTTTTATATATATTCGCAAACGAAGAAAATATTACCATGCTTATAATATTAACTATTATTTTATTGCTGCTTGGCAGTCGCATGCCTGTAGTTGTGCCCGCCCGCTCGGAGGACGCATCGAAGTGGATGGCGCGGCTGAGTGACGAACAGACTATTGCTTCGCTGTCGCTCCCGGGAACACACGACGCTGCCACAGGCGAGGGTCTATGTTTCTCGTCGGCATTCGGCGTTACCCAAGCGCTCTCTTTGAGCGAGCAGTGGGCAAGCGGAGTGAGGGCATTCGACCTGCGCCCTGCAGTGCGCAACACTGTGCCGCACATCTACCATGGCTCATTAAAGACAAAAATATCATTTTCGGCGGCACTGGACACAATAGCATCCAAGCTCGCGCAGCACCCGACGGAGTTTGCAATAGTGCTTATGCGCGAAGAGTCGGACAGCGAAGATGAAGTGGAGCGCGCACTGTGGCCGCAAGCTGTAGGAAAAATCATCGACAGCTTAGGCGACAGGGCTGCAATATTCTCACCGGAAATGACTGTGGGCGAGGCTCGCGGAAAGATTCTGTTCCTTACACGCAACGCTTACAGCGGCTGCAACAAGGGAGCTACAATTAAAGGCTGGAGCCACTCGAAGGATTGCACCGTAAATGCACAGATTACCTCACTCACCGACAGCTCTACCGCCCGCCTGCAGGTGCAGGATTTTTATGCGCCCATCGACGAGAAGAAGCGCAACGACAAAGAGCGCGCAGTGGCGAAATTACTATCATTGGCCGCCGACGCCCCCGCAGGAGTGTGGAGTATAAATTTTGCAAGCGGATACTCATCGACACTCTTCGGCCGCACCTCGATAGTAACCACAGAGGGCTACAAGCAGAATGCTGCAAGAGTGCACCCGATGATAATAGAATATCTATCGAAAAACAACAGAGAAGAGAACCATTGGGGCATCATCTTCATGGACTTTGCTGGCGTGGACAAGCTGCCTGGCAATCTGTTGCATTGGAAAGGCCACGATGTTCAAGGAGAGACACTGCTAAGAGCAATCATTGAAAGTAATTTCTGAATAAAGAGACGATAGCCGCCACGCGGCTCATAAAAAACACAAAATGGAAAAGAAGACAATAGCACAGGCACGCATAGACGTTGCCGACGTAATCAGAGGATTGGCGGTACTTGGAATTGTGCTGTTGCACAGTCTCGAACACTTTAATTTCTACAGCTACCCAAAGACCGAGAGCCTGTGGCTGCAATTCTCGAACAGTGCCATCTGGGACTCGGCAACCTTCCTGCTGGCAGGAAAAGCCTACGGAATATTCGCCCTGCTCTTCGGATTCAGCTACTACATACAGGATAGCCGCATGCAAGAGAAAGGCACCGATTTTCGTCTGCGCTTTCTGTGGCGACTGCTTCTGCTCTTTCTGTGGGGACAGATTAACGCCGCCTTCTTCACGGCCGAAGTGCTTGTTCTCTACTCTATCGTGGGATTCGTGCTTCCGCTGTTCGCCCGCTGCAGCAACAGGACAATATTGATAGCAGCAGCCATCATGATGCTGCAACCGATTGAGCTTGCCGAGCTTCTCTACGCCCTGTTCAACCCCGAATACACTGCACCCGCCCCATTGGACGCCGGATATTGGGGGCCAATCTTCGACGTACAAAATAGTGGCACTTTCCTAGAAATTGTAAAGATGAATCTGTGGGAGGGACAGCTTGCGAGCCTCGCGTGGGCGTGGGAGAATGCAAGATTCTTCCAGACTCCCGCCCTCTTCCTTTTGGGAATGTGGATAGGCCGCCAGAAGCTCTTCTGCTACTCGGGAAAGAATATGCTCACATGGATAACCGTTGCAGGCTGCTCAATAGCACTCTTCTTCCCGCTGAACGCACTTTCGCCCATGCTCAAGGAGTTTATGGCAAACAAGGCTGCCGCAGGCTCGGCAACGCTTATCATAAGTTCATTGGCAAAATTCTCGTTCATGATGTTCCTCGTGTCGGGTATTGTACTTTTATACTACCTTTCACCGCTTAAAAGGCTATTGTCAAAGATGGCAGTATACGGACGCATGAGCCTCACCTGCTACATTACCCAATCAATCATAGGCAGCTTCATCTTCTATAATTGGGGATTGCATTATGTGTGCGACTTTACACGCAGCCTGCTGGTGGGAATAGCAATATTTGCAGTGCAGTATATTTTTGCACGCTGGTGGTTCAAGAGCCACAAACAGGGCCCGCTGGAATATATATGGAAAAAGGCCACATGGATAGGAAAGAACTAAGTTTCAAAAGAATAAGAGAAACGGAGGGCGACGAATATCTGTTTACAGAAAAGCTGCTCGTCGATGCCTTCCCGCCCGACGAGTACCGCAGCCTCGCCCAGCAAAGGGAGTTTGTGAAACGTCGCGAGAATTTTCATATGAACATCATCTGCTGCCCCACAGGGCCGGTGGGCATCATAAGCTATTGGAGATTCGACACATTCACCTACGTCGAACATTTTGCGATACTACCCACACTCAGGAGCAACGGCTACGGAGCATCGACTATAGAAAAACTCATCGAACAGGAAAAGAGCATAGTGCTCGAAGTGGAAAAACCAGACGACGAAACGAGCAGACGCCGCATAGCCTTCTACCGCCGCTGCGGACTCGAACTATGCGAAAAGGAGTACATACAGCCAGCCTACCGCGCCGATAGCAACGAGATTCCCATGTATCTGATGTCACGCGGCGTGAACGTCGAGCATAATTTCGAGCATATTAAAAGCACCATCTACCGCGAGGTCTATGGAAAGTAAAGGCCGAGACAATCAAAAACAAAAAAGGGACTGAAATTCGAATTTCAGTCCCTTTTTCTCAATTATATTCAAAAGGCAATTATGCCATCCATTTCACAAACGCGAAATCCTGACGGTGAGGAAGCTCCTCGTGCTTGGGATAGATACGGAAGCAAACTTTGAATGCACCGGCGTTGTTCAACGAGTAGTTGATGTTGAATGTAAAGAGGTTACCCTCCTGCTTAACCATTTCCATGGGCTCTACTGAGTAGATAACATCGTTGCCGCTGTTGTCGGTTGTAAGAGTAACGAGCTCTACGCCAACTGCGTCGTTGAGGCCCTTCTCGTCGATAACCATTGAGATTGAATAGTTCTTACCAACCTCCATGTTACCATTAACAACATTCTCGTCTCTCTCGACAGAAACAACCTCAATCTCGTTCCATCTTGCAGCAACCTGCTCCTTCCAAGAAGCGAGTGTGCGAGCTGCCTTTGCATCATCCTCCATCAAGTGGTGGAAACGCTTAGCCTGCTTGTTGTAGAACTTGCTGTAGTAGTCATCGAGCTGACGTTTCATTGTGAAGTGAGGTGCAACCTGAGCGATTGAGTTCTTGATGAACTTAACCCACTCGTCAGAGTACTCTTTGCCACCTCTGTTGTCGTGGAAGAGGGGAAGAATCTCGTTCTCGAGGAGAGCGTAGATTGTAGCAGCATCGAGCTGATCCTGGTGCTCCTGGTTCTGGTAAGTACGCTGCTCTTTCAACGCCCAACCTGCACCGGGCTTGTAACCCTCGCACCACCATCCGTCGAGGACAGAGAGGTTGAGAACACCGTTCATAAGAGCCTTCTCGCCTGATGTACCTGATGCCTCCAAAGGACGTGTAGGAGTATTCATCCAGATATCAACACCCGAAACGAGCATCTTTGCAAGATCCATGTCATAGTTCTCGAGGAAGATAATCTTGCCGAGGAACTGAGGCATCTTAGAGATCTCCATAATCTTCTTGATCAAGCCCTGACCTGCACCATCGTGGGGGTGAGCCTTACCTGTGAAGAGGAACTGGATGGGACGATCCTCGTTGTTTACAATCTGAGCGAGACGCTCGAGGTCTGTAAAGAGGAGGTGTGCACGCTTGTATGTTGCGAAACGACGTCCGAAGCCGATGAGCAATGCGTTGGGGTTAATCTTGTCGAGGAGGTTAACGATGCGCATGGGATCGCCCTGATTCTTCAACCAGTTCTCTTTGAATGACTGGCGGATGTGGTCGATGAGCTTGCCCTTCAACTGCTTTCTGATTGCCCAGATCTCGTCGTTGGGTACATTGTAGATAGCCTCCCAGATGCTTGCGTTAGACTGGTCGCCGTGGAAAGTAGCGTCGAAGTACTTTGTGTAGAGAGCGTCCCACTCGGGTGCTACCCATGTGGGGAAGTGAACACCGTTAGTTACGTAACCTACGTGGTTCTCCTCTGCGAAATAACCCTTCCAGATACCTGCGAACATATATTTTGATACCTTACCGTGGAGGCGGCTAACACCGTTGATCTCCTGGCAAGTGTTACATGCGAATGTAGACATACAGAAACGCTCAGACTTGTCTTTAGCGTTGATGCGGCCCATGCCCATGAGCTCGTCCCATGTGATGTTGAGCTTCGCGGGGTAGTTTCTCATATATTTGCTGAAGAGAGCCTCGTCGAAGTAGTCGTGACCTGCGGGAACGGGAGTGTGTACAGTGTAAAGAGAGCTTGAGCGTACAATCTCAAGAGCCTCCTCGAATGTGTAACCGTCCTTGATGTACTGTGTCAGACGGTGGAGGTTGCACAATGCTGCGTGACCCTCGTTACAGTGGTAGATATCCTTCTTGATGCCGAGTTTCTCGAGCATGATCATACCTCCGATACCGAGAAGAATCTCCTGCTTCAAACGGTTCTCCCAGTCGCCACCATAGAGCTTGTGAGTGATGGGACGGTCGTACTCGCTGTTCTGCTCGAAGTCTGTGTCGAGGAGGTACAAGGGTACACGACCTACATTCACACGCCATACGTTAGCCTGTACGTTGAAGTCGTTGAAGGGAACCTCGATTACCATAGGAACGCCGTTGCTCTCCATTACACGCTCGATAGGGAGAGTGTTGAAGTTCTGAGCCTCGTAGTTGGCAATCTGTGAACCATCCATAGAGAGAGCCTGTGTAAAGTAACCGTAACGATACAAGAAACCTACAGCACACATATCTACGTTAGAGTCAGAAGCCTCTTTGAGGTAGTCACCGGCGAGAACACCAAGACCACCAGAATAGATTTTAAGAACGCTTGAAAGACCGTACTCCATACAGAAGTATGCTACTGAAGGTCTGTTTGCGTCGGGTTTAACGCTCATATATTTCTCGAAACGAGAATATACGCTGTCGAGAGCTGCAAGAACGTTCTTGTCCTTTGAAAGCTCCTCGAGTCTTTCGAAGCCCAATTTCTCGAGCAACAATACGGGGTTTTTGCCACACTCTGCGTAGAGTTTCTCGTCGAGCATAGCAAACAAATCTTTTGCGTCCTGATTCCATGACCACCACATGTTGTGAGCAATGGTATCGAGTTTCTTCAAAGATTCGGGTATCTGAGATTTTACATTAATTGTCTTCCAACTAGGAATGTTAGCATTACTGATTTCAATCATATTTTTTTTCTTTTGTTATTTATTTTTTCTGTTTTCTGCCTGTTTCAGCGCAAAGTCATACGCATCAAAATAGTTAAGTATAAAGCATTTCCACAATGCCTTATCTGCTATTTTTGCTGCTTTCTTCCTTATCGCATCAACATCTTTCTCATTTAGAGCCGCAAAGGTACAAATATTTTTTGTAATTACATCAGACATTTCAAAATAATTGCTGTCTGTGCGCTGAATAACTTCCACACCATCATTAAGTTCGCCCTGTTTGCCGAGCAGTGAGTTCACCCAAAGACCGAAGCCTGCAAGGTTGGTTGTGATTGTAGGAATGCGGAAAGCAACACTCTCGAGCGGAGTGTATCCCCAAGGCTCGTAGTACGAGGGGTAAACGCTGAGGTCGTTACCGATGAGAACGTCGTAGTATGACATATTGAAGATGCCGTCGCTACCGTTAAGATAGCAGGGAACGTAAACAACCTTCACGCGATCGTCGGCGCTCACTTTGTCGAGGCCGAGGTTGCGGATGGCGCATACGATTGCATCCTCGTTCATATTATGCAATTTGTGTGTAACGAAGGGATTCTCGAGGGGAGTGCTCCACTCGCCATCTTTCTGGGCGAGACGCTCGCACAGGTCCTCGCGGGCTGTGTCCATCCATGCGGGGACATCGATAAATGCAATAATATCGCGCTCTACATTAGAGTCCCTCAAGCCACGAAC
>JAFYPH010000020.1 GCA_017547585.1 Bacteroidaceae bacterium
ACCATAATGAGTGTGAATGTAATTGATGGAATAACCACTTTCAAGCATATGCATATATTTTAGCAATGCTGAATAATCGTGTTTCTTACGCATAAAATAAACCCCAAAAGTTTTTTGTCTAACTTTTGGGGTTCACTTCAATTTCTTTTCCGAACCTTTTTTATTAAATATCCTGATGGCAATATTGTGCCAATGACAGGAGTATTATTTTACAAGCTCATTATATGCAACGAGCAGCTGCTCAAGCGCCTCTTTAAGCGTAGAGAGAGGACAGCCGACATTCATACGCATGAAGCCCGCACCCTCGACGCCAAATGTAGAGCCTTCGTTCATGGCTATGCGCGCCTTGTTCACGCAGAAGTCAACAAGCTGCTCTTTATCGAGATTCAGCTTGCGGCAATCGAGGAACACAAGATAGGATGCCTGGGGGCGCACAATGCCCAGCAGAGGCATCTTCTCGGCAATGAATTTCTCCATATAATCGACATTTGCGGTAATATAGTCCACAAGCTGCTCGAGCCACACTGCACCCTCGTCGCTGAATGCCGCAGCGGTGGCAATGGTAGCAAAAATGTGAGCGTGGTTAAGCTCGCTCTTCATCAGATAGCCATTGTATCTGTCGCGCAGCTCCTTGTTGGGAATTATAGTAAACGAGGACATAAGGCCGGCAATGTTGAAAGACTTACTCGCAGCCATCATGGTAATTGAATTCATCGCAGCCTTCTCGCTGACAGTAGCAAAAGGAATGTGAGTGTAGCCTTTGAAGGTCATGTCTGCGTGAATCTCGTCGGAAATTACAATCACATTATTCTCGGCACAAATTTCGGCAATGCGTACAAGCTCCTCGCGCAACCACACACGTCCGCCGGGATTGTGAGGATGACACAAAAGGAAGAGTTTACACTCCTTTACTTTCTGCTCGAAATCTTCAAAGTCAATCTGATACTGTCCGTCCACCAATTTAAGAGGATTGGTAACAACGACACGCTCGTTCCACTCGGGAACGTGGAAATATGGATGATAGACAGGAGGCTGAATGAGTACCTTGTCGCCCTTTTCAGTGAGACACTGCACAGCAAAAGAGATTGCAGGCACAATGCCCGAGACGTGCTCTACCCACTCGGCAGAGACCTCCCAACCGTAACGCGAGAGCGCCCAACGCTGGATAGCCGGCAACCAGGCACCGCACTTTTGCGTATAGCCCAGAATCTCATGCTCCATACGCTTGCGCATCGCCTCCATGATGAAAGGAGGAGTCTTAAAGTCCATGTCAGCAATCCACATGGGGATAATATCTTCGCGGCCGTACACCTCTTTTCTGATGTCGTACTTCAGACAGTCGGTATTTTCGCGAGGAACAATTTCGTCAAAATTATATTTCATAATCATTCGGTAGTTTGTCAAAAAATCACAATTCTATGTTCGCGTGCATCGTATCGGATGCCGTCGTTGTCGATGAACGCAGAGAGCGCACCACTCTGCGAGAGTTCTTCTACAGTGCCCGCGTGCAGCTTTTTATTGTCCATCAGCCACAGCCTGTCCGAGAGACGCAGGGCAAGCTCAAGGTCGTGTGTCGACAGCAGGATAGCCTTTCCCTTCTCATGGGCAAGAGTGCGCAGCGACTGCATAAGAGAGACGCGGCTCGCAAAATCGAGAAACGCCGTGGGCTCGTCGAGCAGAATGATAGGAGTCTCCTGCGCCACAGCCTTTGCAATCATTGCCTTCTGACGCTCGCCATCGCTCAGAGTATCTATCATGCGGTCGGCAAGCGCCGAGATTCCGAGCATCTGCATAGCCTCGTCCACCACCCTGCTGTCGCGTCCGGAGTTCAGGCCGAAGAAGCCCGTATAGGGCATTCGTCCCATTGCAACAACCTCGCGCACAGACAAATTATGGATGGGCTCGCGCCCAGTGAGCACTATTGCCAAACGACGCGACAGCTGCGAAGCATCGCTAATGCGCGAGTCACAGCCACAATACTCAATCTCGCCCGACAGAGGGGGCTGGAAAGCAGAAATGGTACGGAGAAGCGTCGACTTCCCCGCACCATTCAATCCCACCAACGATACAAGCTCACCGCTGTAAAGTCGGGCATCTATATTATCGACAATCTGACGTTTGGAACCACCATCAGCGTAACCGATGGCAAGATTCGACAATATCAGAGCCGGTGCATTCATAATATTATATTACTTGCGGTAACCTACCCACTCCTCCAAAAGGTCGAGAATCTCCTTTTTCATATTCTCGGGCATTGTACCGATGCGTGCCTTGTGGCTGCCATCGGGCTCGATGAAGATGCGGATATTCTTCTTGTTACGGTCGCGCAACCATGTAACGCCGTTAGCTGTCCAGGGGTCCCACTCGCCGTAAATGTAGATCATCTTGGGGTCGTTCTCTGTGAGGTAGTCAACAACCTTGCGGTGAACGCTGCCGTCGAACTCAACATCGTACCAATCCTCGCCGAGCATAATTTTCTTATAGTAGTCCTCGAGAGGCTCTTTAATATACTTTTTGAAAGGCTCTACATTGTAGCCATAGTAGCCGAAGTCCTTAACAGCCTGCACCGAGAATGAGTCGAGGCGGTTGCCACGAGAGAAGTAGTCGGGGTCGCAGCTAGCAATGAAATATTTGAAAATAGCCTCGTCGCCTGCCTCCAATGTGGGGATTTTCTCGACGGGATTGCCCCACTGCCAGAATGAGAATGCATACTCGAGTACACAATAGTCATAAATTACCGACAAAGGCTGACGGAAAGTGTAGTTTTTCTTCTTGCAATAGTCCTCGAAAAGGGGCATATACACCTCTTTGCGCTCGAGCATCAGAAGCTGGAAGTTACGAACTGCGTCGCGCTTAGCCTTTGTAGAGGCCTGCTCAAGGAACGACTCGTGACGACCATCCTCGAGAGCTACACACAAGGGAGCAACGTAGGGGACAGAAACATCAACATCATCGGGGTAGTATGCACGGTAGAACATTGATGTTGAGCCACCCTTGCTGATACCTGTAGAGAGCCATTTGTTCTTGTAGAACTCTTTGAATGCAGTGGTAATTGCATGGTAGTCCTCCATAGAATTGGGGATTGTAAGGTAGTCCCAGTTACAGGGCGAGGGAGTAGACTCGTCAAAGTATCTGTGCTCTACGAAAAGGACATTCGCGTCGATGAGTGTGGTAAGCTCTTCGTAGAAACGATTCGAAGAGAAGCTACCGCCACCACCGTAACCCTGAGTGATGATAACCATGGGACGATCCCAACCACGGTGACCAAGAAGCACACGCTGCTCGAATGTACCGGCCTCGGGGTTGTCCTTGTCCAACTGCTGTGTGAACTTCAATGAGTAGTAAGAGCGCAGTGTGTCGAGTTTCTCAATCTTCTCGAAGCTGCTCACAGCATCGATCTTTTTAAGCATCTTTGTAATGTCGTTCTTCTTTGCGTTGAGTGTAACAGCAAAAACAACGAGCAACATTACCATAAAATAACGTTTAAGCATAATGGTTGTATTTTAATGTTTTTAAATTGTTCTTTCTTTATTCATCAGTGTGGCACAAAAGCTATTTTTTTCTTTCAAGCTCTTGCAGGCTCTCCATCTTCTTTGTCTCGAGGAATTCGTAGATTCCGCTCAGATGCTCGCGCACGCGCTTGCCTCCAAACTCGTAGACCTTTGTCACAAGGCCATCGAGAAAATCACGGTCGTGGCTGACAACGATGAGCGTGCCATCGTAGTCCTGCAACGCCTGCTTGAGCACATCCTTGGTCTTGAGGTCAAGATGGTTGGTGGGCTCGTCGAGAATGAGCAGGTTCACAGGCTCGAGCAATAGTTTGAGAATAGCGAGTCGTGTGCGCTCACCACCCGAAAGCACCTTCACCTTGCGGCTGCTCTCCTCGCCTCCGAACATGAAGGCACCCAAAAGGTCGCGTATCTTGTTGCGAACGTCGCCCTTTGCAACGTCGTCGATTGTCTGGAAGACTGTAAGCTCATCATCGAGCAACGAGGCCTGATTCTGCGCAAAATAACCAATCTGAACATTGTGTCCGAGGGTGATTGTGCCATCGTGCTCAATCTCATTCATGATAGACTTTACCATTGTAGATTTTCCCTCGCCGTTGCGACCTACAAATGCAACTTTGTCACCACGCTCGATGGTAAAATTGGCATTCTCGTAAATGAGTTTGTCACCGTATCTTTTACCCACCGCGTCACACTGCACAGGGTAGCTTCCGCTGCGCGGCGATGGCGGGAATTTCAGTCTCAGCTGTGATGTATCCTCCTCGTCAACCTCTATAAGTTCGAGCTTTTCGAGCATCTTCACGCGGCTCTGCACCTGAAGAGTCTTTGAATATGTACCTTTGAAGCGCTCGATGAACTCTTTTGTCTCGCGTATCATCTTCTGCTGCTCCTCATACTGCTTCTGCTGCTGCTCACGACGCTCCTTGCGCAGTTCAAGATAGTGGCTATAGGATGCCTTGTAGTCGTAGATGCGTCCCATAGTAACCTCGATGGTGCGGGTGGTTATAGAGTCTACAAATTTTCTATCGTGACTGATGAGTACCACCGCCTTCGAAGAGGTCTTTATAAACTCCTCGAGCCACTGGATACTCTCAATGTCAAGGTGGTTGGTGGGCTCGTCGAGCAAAAGTACGTCAGGGTCCTTCAACAACAACTTCGCAAGCTCGATGCGCATGCGCCATCCACCCGAAAAATCACTTGTGGGGCGGTTGAAGTCGCTGCGCTCGAATCCAAGTCCGAGGAGTGTCTTTTCAACATCCTCCTCGAAGTGGGTCATGTCTATCGCATAGAATTTCTCGCTGAGCGCGGTTACTTTCTCTATGAGAGCCATATATGAATCACTCTCGTAGTCGGTGCGCTCCATCATTTCTGTATTCAGACGCTCAATCTCCTGCTCAATCTCTTTCAAATGGGCAAAAGCCTGCGCAGTCTCCTCGAACACCGTGCGACCATCCTCGGTCATAAGGTGCTGGGGCAGATAAGCAACCACACAATCCTTGGGCACAGATACTGTGCCGCGTGTAGCCTGTCTGACACCCGCAAGAATCTTGAGCAATGTACTTTTTCCCGCACCATTCTTACCCATAAGGGCTATGCGGTCTTTCTCGTTAATCTGGAAAGAAATATCCTTAAAAAGTGTCGTTCCGCCGAACTCGACGGCCAGTCCATCAACTGAAATCATATTTATTTATAAACGTTTCTAAATTTTAGTTCGCGAAGATACTCAAAAATTCGCATATAAACGAGACTTTTTCAATATATGAGCTTCACGGGGCCCATAAGTCCGCACTCGCGCAGAGCCCTGTCGGCCGATGGTCCCGAAATTGTCCATGTTTTTCGCTCCTTTTCGGGCAGCGAAGCATCGTAGACGAGGCGGTTGAACCACGTGCTTGTAACCTCTATTTCAAGCTCATTTTTTCCCTCGACAACAGCCGAAGAAATATCGAGCGAATAGGGAGCGCACCACAGTGTGCCCATCTTTTTGCCATTAATTTTCACCACAGCAATCATATTCACGCGTCCAAGGTCGAGCATCAACGGCGCGTCAAGCATAGAGCCATCGGCCACAAAAGATATTGAGTAGGTTACAGTGCCCGAGAAAGCCTTTGCCTCGGCAGAAACATCGAGCGCGTTCCATGGCTTCAGCTCTTTCACGGTCAATGCTTCGGGAGCGCCCCACCCAGCCGGGAACGACAAACGCCACTCGCCTGCAAGAGCCTTATCTTTCGCTGCAGAGAGAGATTTTTCATTTGCAGCAGGCTCGCCATTATGAAAGACTACGAAGCACGAGCCACCCTGAGGCAAAGAGAGATTGACAGATGAATATCCATTCTCTACACGGCTGTCGACCGCTGAAATTTCACCCGTCACAGGATTCCATATTTCCGCACAACCGGTTGCATTGAAACGCACGCGTCCGTCAAAAGATTTTCCCTGCTCGGGAGTAACAAAATAGCAGTCGGCACCCTGAATAGTGCGATGCACCCAACGCACGCCCTCGCCTTTAACGTCGGCAGGAACATTCAGAATCTCAAGAGCTTGCTCTATGCTGACACCCGAAAGAATGCCGCCTTTGCCCACACGTCTGAACTCACCACTCTTTGCCTTTCCCCAGATTGCGCGTACAGCTTTTTCGAAACGACGCTGCGCACCCTTTCCACCCGAAAGAGTGGCTATACTCTTCGGCGCAGAGGCAACGACAATCGCGCCCTTCTTCATCAATGAGTGCAGACGCTCCAACGTCTCGGGGAGCATGCGCTTGTTCTCGGGAATCCAAATGAAACGGTAACTTTGTTCCTCGGGAGTAACCACTCGTCCATCCTTCACGCTCAAACGATTGAGAAGAACGTCGGGGTTGCAATAATCATATTTATAGCCCTCGGGGAAGGGGAATTTCTGCGAAGGCTTGTGGCTAATCTCGTCACCAAGATACCAGAGCACGTCGCTGACAGCCTTGCCACGTTCGAGCATATAGCTGCAACGCGCAAGATAGGTTGTAAACTCACGCATATGGGGCCACCATGTCTGTCCGCGCAGGAAAGGGGTGCCTATACTCGAGCCAAACGAAGTTCCGGGCTTCAGATAATCTACCTGAGGATTGTGCGTGTAAGTGTGGAACACATTGTGGGTGACACCCTCGACAGCATTAAAGTCGGCAACCTCTTTGAGCATTTCCCAACGCTCGTCCCAGCTGAGATTGAACGAAGTAAACGACTCGGCATTCACGCGAGGCTTACCATAGAGACGCGCCGCTGAGGCCGTAGGCTTTATGGGCTTAAAGTCAAGGTCGCCCACATACCCAAGGCTGAAAGGATGCCAAAATTCACACATTGGAACATCAGCATATTTAAAATATTCCATAATGTCAGCGGGAAAAACATCGCCTGCAGCAGTCTCGTACATCACCGAGAGGCCCGACTCACGTCCAAGCTCGGAAATGCGTTTGTAGAATCCGTTCACAAAAAGTTCGTTTATGGTAGAGCGCCAGTCGAGCAGAAAACGCGAGGTTGTCTCGGGCGAATCGACCACGTAGCCGAAGAGCGTGGGCAACCAGCTGCGAACATCATAGCCTGTGTGCTCTTTAAATTCCGCCTCCATTTTATTTGTCCACGTCTGCACGCTACACTCCCAGCTGTCGAGCAACAATCCCTTAAGAAGGCCGTCTTTAAGAACACCGTTGGACAGATGACCAATATAACCGTTAAAATGTGCCTCGGCACCCGAGTCGGAGAATTTGTCACACTCCCAGCCAGTGCCCGAAGGAGGCGCAGGGGCATTCTTACGTCCCGCATTCACATGACCGATGCGCATTATTGTCCATTCGTCGCCAAAAGGAGGCTGCCAACGGAACACCCCATCACTATCCATAAAAGCAGAAACGTCAAGAATCTGCTTCGCGTCAATATAGGATTCCTGCGACTGAACAAGTTCGTCCGCCGTACGTTCAAAGGCACGCAACGTCCAACCGGCCTCGGCCTCCCAATTATTCTTTCGTGCACCGGAAATCAAGCACATATGACTAATGTGCATATTATGTTTATTGGTAATCTCTATCCTGTAGCTTACAGCATCGAACACCTCTTTGCAAGCAACGCTCATGCGCGCACCATCCTGCCAATTGGATGCAGGCATCGGGGCATCCATTACCTTTGTCTCGTCGCCCGACTCATTAATTGCATACATTGCCACCCTCACCCCCGGGTCGTATGACATTGCATGGTTGAAAGTCTGCACAGGCGAGAGCTCAAGAGTGCGAATAACCGTAGGCTTTTCATAGTTGACAACAGCTGTGTGGGTAGCGCCTCCACCCTGCAGATGAAGCCCTCTTCCCTTCAACAGAAGGTCGGCAAAATTGTCTCCGCCGCCATTTTCCACTTTAGCGATTCCGGGAACAGGATTCTTTGCACCAGCGGGAGTGGGAAAAGCAATCACAGCAATATCCTTATAGTCGCGCCACTCTTCGCTGCTGGGCGAGGGTTTTTCCAAATGCAATCGAGAAAGAGCATCGGCCGACACTCTTTTTTCTGTGCGAATGATGGTGCGCATGGCATTTTCGGGCCTTATCCACGGGCCACCCGCCATTGCCCATCCGGGGCAATTCTGCATTGTGAAACGCAACCCCAAACGCTTACATTCACTTGCTACGAACTTTACAGCATCCTCCCACTTTTCGCTCATGCAGGTAATTTCCTCGCCCGTTGCCGGCCACTTTCCACCCGCTTGACCATGAAAGAAATGCACTCCCGAAATTCCCGCCTGGGCGATAGCCTCAAGGTCGGCGGTAATACCTTTATAGGATACGTTTCCACCAATAAAATGGAACCAGGTTTCAGGATAAAATACCTTTTCGGGAGCATTGAAGGCCTCGCGATCGTGGGCACCAAACTCACGCTGAAGAACCTCGCGCGAGGGCAAAATATCTGCTATCTGAGCGTGAAGCATACTCACGCAGGAAAATAAACTTACAAATAGTAAATTCAGTCGTAGCATAGTATCAAATTCTTAATATTTTCGCAAATTTAACTTTAAAATGCAAAATACCCAAAAAACAATTATGCAAAATAGTATTAATAGCGTTGAAAAATTCGCGTCAATGCACTAATTTTGCAGCAACTTTAAACACACTAAGAATATGAAGAAAATCAGAGCCGCTATTGTCGGTTACGGCAACATAGGCAAATACGCATTACAGGCATTGGAGAGCGCACCCGATTTTGAGGTTGCAGGTGTTGTACGTCGTTCGGGAGCCGAGAACAAGCCCGCCGAACTTAACAACTACCCCGTAGTAAAAGAGATAAGCGAACTTAAAGATGTTGACGTTGCAATTTTGTCAACCCCCACAAGAAGCGTCGAGGAGTATGCAAAGCAGATACTCGAGGCAGGAATAAACACCGTTGACAGCTTCGACATCCACTCGCAGATTGTTCCCCTGCGCCGTTCATTGAACGAGAGTGCAAAGAAAGGAAACGCAGTATCGATTATTTCTGCAGGTTGGGACCCGGGCAGCGACTCGGTTGTAAGAACACTGTTGCAGGCAATCGCCCCTAACGGAATCACCTATACTAACTTCGGCCCGGGCATGAGCATGGGACACACTGTTGCCGTAAAGGCCATCGATGGCGTTCAGGCAGCATTGTCAATGACAATCCCCACAGGCACAGGCATTCACCGCCGCATGGTGTACATCGAAGTTAAAGAGGGATACGAGTTTGAGAAGGTAGCAGCAGCCATCAAGGCCGACGCTTACTTTGTGAACGACGAGACTCACGTGATACAGGTACCTTGCGTGAACGAGCTTCTGGACATGGGCCACGGCGTAAACCTCACACGCAAAGGCGTGTCGGGCACCACACAGAATCAGCTTTTCGAGTTTAACATGCGCATAAACAACCCCGCCCTCACAGGACAGGTGCTTGTATGTGCCGCACGCGCAACAATGAAACAGCAGCCCGGATGCTACACAATGATTGAGATTCCTGTAATCGACCTTCTGTACGGCGACCGCGAGGAGCACATTGCTCACCTTGTATAAAATATCCATACATAGTAAGAGTGGCC
>JAFYPH010000021.1 GCA_017547585.1 Bacteroidaceae bacterium
AGTGGAACGTAAATCTGAAATGTGCAGAATGTGCAGAATACACGGGAATTTACAAGAAATGTTGACCAGTCCTTATGCAAGTTACTGATTTTCAGCTAAAGTTTATTTATATTAGCCGCGGCTCAGGCTGCTGTTGAGGAATAATAAGAAATTCTCACAAGCTAAATAATGTCGGCGGTAAGTTCACTTGAACTTACCGCCGATTCTTTTATATAATAAGTACGCGCGAGGCAAAAAAAATCCCGTGCCACGAAATGCGACACGGGATTATGCTTTATTCGAAATAGCCCCTCGCAGAGGAAAGTCTAATTAAATTCAGACTAGAATCAGAAGTGGATTACTTTTTATCCTTGCGACCGAAAAGTGAGAAATGCACGTAGCGCTTAGGTTCTTCGCGCAGATTCTGCAAAAGAGCCTCGGCCTGCTCGCAGGTGGTGCAAAGGTTACTGTAGAGGGTTGTATCGTTGAGCAACATTCCTATTGTTCCATCTTTTGAATTGAGCACCACTGTCAGCTGCTCGAGGTTACGCAGAGTATTCTCGAACTGCGCGGCGAGCGCCTTATAATCGACCTCTTTCAGCTGTCCGCTCACTGCAAGAAGGTCATCCTCGAGCTGCACCATGCGGTCGGTGATTGCGGGAACATCCTTTGCCAGCAGTTTGTTGATGCCCTCGGTAGTCTTTTTAAGCTCCTCGGTGAGCACTGCGGTATTTTCCAAAGTAGTGCCTATCGCGGGGTTGGCGAGAAGAGTGTTCAGCTTGGTAAAAAGAGAGTCGAGCTTGGGCGCCATGCTGTCGAACGCGGGGAGTATCTTTTCATTTGCAACAGCAGCAATGCCTTTGTCGGGAACACCCATGAGGGTGTCGCCGGGAGCAAGGACTTTGTCGCTTTTGCCGAGCACAAGAGAGATATCTGTGCCGCCGAGCATATGGGTGGTGATGGTTGCGTAACTACCTTCGGGAACTTTCATGCGTTCATCAATCTCCAAAGAGACAACAATGTTTCCGGGATTTTCGTAGTCGTAGTCGATGTTGCGCACATTACCTACTCTATATCCGTTGATAAACACAGGGCTGGAGTTTACAAGCTGGCAAACATCGGGAAACTTCACATAATAGTTATTCTCGATGCTGAAAAGATTGATTCCCTTGAAGAAATTTATAAGGAAATAGATTATGAGTATCGCCAATATTCCTGTAGCTCCAATGAGCACCTCTCGTGAAAATATTTTTTTCATAATATTTATATTCTATCTGTTTTTCTGATAAATTGATTGCTATTTTTTCTGCTTAAACTCTTTTATTGCCTCTTGCGTGTCAATTTTCACTCCGTCGCGGAAAGCAATGATAAATGCCTCTTTGAATTGGGGAGCTATCTTCTTGCGCAACGCTAGAATCTCGTTGTAATTCTCCGAAGAGCCGTGGGTGTATTTATACAATCCCTTCTCTTTGTAATATTCGGCTTTGAGTCCTTTGAGACGTTTATCTTTGGCCGCAAGCTGCTTGTCAGAAGTGAGTATCTGTATCTTGAACACCGGAGCCGAAGTGCCTGCTGTATTCTGCGCTGCCTTTGCTGCCGGCGCAGTTGTTTGTTTGGGCTTTGCAGCGGTAGTAGCAGTCTGCTTAGGCTTTGCGGTAGCGGTAGCAGTAGTCGCAGGCTTTTGAGGCTTCGCCGATGATGTTTTTACAGCACCATACTGCTTATAGTAGGCAGAAAAGCCCTCGAAAATACCCTTTGTCAATGCCTGCTGGCCCGACGAGGAGCTTAGGAAAGCCTCTTCGGTGGAGTTTGTAATAAAGCCAAGCTCAACGAGAATGCTGGGCATTGCTGTCTGGTGGAGCACAAGAAATCCGGCATTTGAAACTCCGCGGTTGGGCAGTTTGCTACGTCCCACCATCTTTTTCTGAATAGCCTCGGCACAGTGGATACTTTTCTCCATGTCGTGGCTGCGAATAAGCTCAAAAATTATGTAGCTTTCTGTGGAGCGGGGGTCGAAGCCCTTGTATGTCTCTTGAAAATTGTCTTCGAGAAGAATAGCCTCGTTCTCGTACATAGCCGCCTTTTTTGCCTCGGCACTGCTACCCGAGCCCAGAGTAAAGGTCTCGCATCCGCGTGCCTTGCGCGACTTCGACGCATTCGTATGGATGGAGATAAAGAGGTCGGCCTTGGCTCTGTTGGCTATCGCCGCGCGATCCATAAGCGACACTCTCTTGTCGGTCTTGCGTGTGTAGATTACATTTACCTCGGGAAAGGCGTTGTTTATCATTTTTCCCAACGCCAATGCCACGTTCAGGTTGATGGTCTTTTCCTTGGCCTTGCGTCCGACGGCACCGGGGTCGTTGCCACCGTGACCGGCATCGATTACCAACGTAAAGGCGCTTTTGCCGTCGCGAGCGGGACCGGCAAAAACTGTCACCGATGCGGGCATCAGCAACAGGAGAAGAACAAGTATGTAATTTATGTATTTCACAGCGCGAATGACGTTGTTATAAAAATTCGCTGTAAAATTACAAAAAAAATCCCAACGTCGCGCGTACTTTATATAAAATAAGCTAAAAGGGAGGGCAAAGAGCAATTTTGAAAAACAATTTTCAACAAGAAACGCAACATCTTATATAAAATCCTATCATTTTATTTTGATTTGCACTATCTTTGTCGTTACGACAAAAATAGGGGGCGTCTCGGCACAAAAAATCGAGTAAACTTGTTTTTTCTGCGCGCGACTTTCACTATCTTTGCAATTGGCTTTGCAAATAAGCAATATTAAAAAATAGAATTTAAAATTAAACTATATAAAGGACTTATGCTGACGCTTAAAGTTATTACCCAGGAGACAGAGAAAGTGTTGAAAGGGTTGGAAAAGAAGCATTTTAAGAATGCTCAAGAGACTATAGACAAAGTATTGGAATACGACAAAATACGTCGCGCATCGCAGGGCGAGCTTGACGCTACATTGCAGCAGAGCAAACAGCTTGCAGCAAAAATCGGCCAGCTGATGAAGGAGAAAAACCTCGCCGAGGCCGAGCAGGTGAAGCAGCAGGTTGCCGAGCTTAAAGAAAAAACGAAGAACTTGCAGGCTGCGATGGACGAAGCTGCTGCAAAGACACAGGAGATTCTCTACACAATCCCCAACCTCCCCAACGACAATGTACCCGAGGGCGTATGCGCCGAGGACAATGTTGTTGAGCGCGAGGGTGGCGAAGTGCCTCAGCTGGGCGAAGATGCACTCCCCCACTGGGATCTTGCAAAGAAATACGACCTTATCGACTTTGAGCTTGGAGTGAAAATTACAGGCGCCGGATTCCCCGTATACAAAGGAAAAGGTGCGCGTCTGCAGCGTGCATTGATCAACTTTTTCCTCGACGAGGCACGCGACGCAGGCTACCTTGAGGTTGAGCCCCCCTACGTGGTGAACGAGGCATCGGGCTACGGCACAGGACAGCTGCCCGACAAAGAGGGACAGATGTACCACTGCACACTCGACAATCTTTATCTTATCCCCACTGCAGAGGTTCCTGTTACAAACATCTACCGCGATGTTATTCTCGACGAAAAGTCACTCCCCATCAAGAACTGCGCATACTCTGCATGTTTCCGTCGCGAGGCAGGCTCATACGGCAAGGACGTTCGCGGCCTTAACCGTCTGCACCAGTTCAACAAGGTGGAGATTGTACGCATCGACACTCCCGAGCACTCTTACGAGTCGCTCGACGAAATGATTGCTCACGTAGAAAACCTCGTTCAGAAGCTGGAGCTCCCCTACAGAATCCTTCGTCTGTGTGGCGGAGACATGAGCTTCACATCTTCAATCACATTCGACTTTGAGGTATATTCAGCTGCTCAGGAGCGTTGGCTCGAGGTAAGCTCAGTATCAAACTTCGAGTCTTATCAGGCTAACCGTTTGAAGTGCCGCTACCGCACCGCCGACAAAAAGACAGAGCTGTGCCACACACTCAACGGCTCGGCTCTTGCACTCCCCCGCATAGTTGCCGCCATCCTCGAGAACAACCAGACACCCGAGGGAATCAGAATCCCCAAAGTGCTTGTTCCCTACTGTGGCTTCGACATTATTGATTAACAAACAACAAAATACGAAAAAACAATGTATCAGATAGTTTCAAAAGAGCAATTTTCGCAGAACGTATTCCGTTTGTGCGTAAAGGCACCCCTCATTGCACGCGCTTGCCGCGCCGGCAACTTTGTAATTGTCAGAATAGCAGAAAAGGGCGAGCGCATCCCCTTGACAATTGCAGCATCGGATGCCGAGCAGGGTACAATCACCCTTGTAGTGCAGAAGGTAGGTCTCAGCTCTACACGTCTGTGCGAGCTTAACGAAGGTGACAACATCCTCGACGTTGTAGGCCCTCTGGGACAGCCCACACACATTGAAAATCACGGAACAGTAGTATGTGCCGGCGGAGGCGTGGGTGTCGCACCCATGTTGCCCATCGCCACTGCACTGAAGAAAGCCGGCAACCGAGTAATCTCGGTATTGGCCGGACGCAGCAAAGAGCTTATCATCCTCGAGAAAGAGGTGCGCGCAGTGTCCGACGAGGTTATCATCATGACCGACGATGGCTCTTACGGCGACAAAGGACTTGTAACCGAGGGCGTGGAGCGCGTAATCAAGCGCGAGAAGGTGGACAAATGTTTCGCCATCGGCCCCGCAGTGATGATGAAGTTCGTCTGCCTGCTGACAAAGAAATATGAGATTCCCACAGAGGTATCGCTCAACACCATCATGGTGGACGGTACAGGAATGTGCGGTGCGTGCCGCGTGACTGTGGACGGAAAGACAAAATTCGTTTGCGTGGACGGCCCCGAGTTTGACGGCCACAAGGTTGACTTTGACGGAATGCTCAAGAGACTCGCTGCCTTCAAGGACGTAGAGCGCGACGAGATTGCAAAATACAATGAGGCTCACGACTGCCAGGCTACCCCGCAGAGCGAGGACGATGAGCTCACAGACAGAAACGCCGAGTGGCGCGTCGCTCTTCGTGCGAAAATCAAGGCTAAAGAGAGAACTAACTTCGAGCGTTGCGAAATGCCCGAACTCGATGCAAAATATCGCGCAACCAAACTGCGCGAGGAGGTGAACACCGGACTCACAGAGGCGATGGCTCTCGCCGAGGCTCAGCGCTGTCTCGACTGCGCTAACCCCACATGTATGGAGGGCTGTCCCGTGAGCATCAACATTCCTTCGTTCATCAAGAACATTGAGCGCGGAGAGTTCGGCAAGGCTGCAAAGGTGCTGAAGATGACAAGCTCGCTGCCCGCAGTGTGTGGCCGCGTATGTCCTCAGGAGAAGCAGTGCGAGTCGAAGTGTATGCACCTGAAGATGGGCAAGAAAGCTGTTGCCATCGGTGCATTGGAGCGCTTCGCAGCCGACTATGCACGCGAGAATGGCGCTACCGAAATTCCCGCAATTGCTCCCTCGAACGGAAAGAAGGTGGCAGTTGTAGGCTCGGGCCCCGCAGGACTCTCATTTGCCGGAGACATGGCAAAGATGGGCTACGAGGTTACTGTATTCGAAGCTCTTCACGAGATTGGTGGAGTGCTTAAATATGGTATTCCCGAATTCCGTCTGCCCAACGCCATTGTAGACGTTGAGATTAAAAACCTCGAAGACATGGGCGTTAAGTTCGTGAAAGACTGCGTGATTGGAAAAACACTTTCTATCGCCGACCTCGAGGCTGACGGCTATCAGGGTATTTTCGTTGCATCGGGTGCAGGATTGCCCAACTTTATGAACATTCCCGGCGAGAACTCTATTAATATAATGTCATCGAACGAATACCTTACACGCGTGAACCTTATGGATGCCTCGAACCCCGAGAGCGACACCCCCATGAGAATAGGCAAGCGTGTGGCTGTAATCGGCGGTGGAAACACAGCTATGGACTCTGTGAGAACAGCCCTGAGACTCGGCGCCGAAAAGGCAATGATTATCTATCGTCGTTCCGAGGCAGAAATGCCCGCACGTCTCGAAGAGGTGAAGCATGCAAAGGAAGAGGGCGTTGAGTTCCTCACACTGCACAACCCCATCGAGTACATTGCCGACGAGAATGGTTGCGTCAAGCAGATTGTGCTTCAGAAGATGGAGCTTGGCGAGCCCGACGCATCGGGTCGTCGTTCACCCGTGCCCATCGAAGGTGCAATCGAATATATTGACATCGACACAGCTGTTGTCAGCGTAGGTGTTTCGCCCAACCCCCTCGTTCCCACATCAGTCGAGGGCCTGGAGCTTGGACGCAAGAACACAATCGCCGTTAACGAGAAGATGCAATCGTCGATTCCCACAATATTTGCCGGTGGCGACATTGTGCGAGGCGGAGCAACGGTTATCCTTGCAATGGGAGACGGCCGAAAAGCAGCAGCCTCGATGGACGAAATGCTTTCTGAAAAATAATTTAACGTAACAGAAACGGAGCTGATGTATTTTTGCATTGTGCTCCGTTTTTTTATCCCCCAGAAGAACAAGGATGAAAAAAGTACTATCGTTTATATTCTCGCTACTGATTATGGTCGCGTGCACACAGCAAAAAGCACCCGTAACTGCAAGCCACGACATTCTGGACAGCATTCCCAAAGAGAAGCCCGTACTCGAGGAGAAATACAACCTCGACAAGAGCAAATACGACAAGGTAGTGGACATTATCTTCGACAATGGAGTCGTCCAGCACTCGAAATTGCCACAGGGAGTATCGGCGCAGATTGAGGGCGGAGACATACGCCTCGCATCGCATATTTCGGGAGTGGAGTTCCGCCTTTCGGGCCTGTGCAACAACGGCAGCATTGCGCTCACAAGCGACAGTTCCGTGCTTGTGACACTCGGCGGAGTGGCCCTCGCGTCGCGCAAAGGCACTCCCATGAAAATTAACTGCCGCGAGGTAGCCTTTGTGCAGTGTACAGGAAGCGCCACAAGCTATCTTGTTGATGCCCCGTGCGACGCAAAGGCCGACACTGTAAAGAGTGCAGCCGCCCTTGAAACGATGGGAGAGGTTGTGCTGTGCGGCGGTGGAAAGCTCGCTCTTTGCGGCAAACGACGCAACGCAATCAACGGCGTCGGACGTCTGCTCATCAACGACATTGTGCTCATGGTCGAGAGCTCTGTACGCGACGCAATCTCAATGGCCGGAGGCATCGCCTTTGTTAAAGGAAACATACATATAAACTCTACCAAAGATGCAATAAAGGCCAAGAAAGGCAACGTGCTTTTCCTCGACGGCAACATTTCGCTCAACGCCACAGGCGAAAAGGGCGACGGAGTGCAGGCCGACAACATCTATATGTACGGCAGCAACGTATCGATAAAGACGAGCGGCGACGCCTCACGCGGATTCAACGCCAAAGGCTCTGTATATATTCTCGATGGTTCGCTGTCGGTACTCACTTCGGGCAGCGCAACATTCTCGCCCAAGAAGATTGATTATAGTTCCAACGCCTGCATAAAATGCGAAAAGGCAATGTACGTTGGCGGCGGTTACGTAAACCTCGAGAACAGCGCCACAGCCGGCAAGGGAATCAACTGCAACGGCAAACTGCAGATGAACGATGGTATTCTGCTCGTGAGAAACTACGGCGAGGATATTGTCCACCCGACAATCGCCGACGCACACGCCTCGGCAAAGGGCATAAAGTGTGACAGCACAATAGCCATCAACGGCGGAAAGATAGAGGTTCTTGTATTCGGCAAAGGCGAACGTTGCGAGGGAATGGAGTCGAAGGACGAAATTGTAATTTCGGGCGACGCTAGCATCTATGTTTACGCCTCGGACGACGCCATAAACAGCGGTGCTAACCTGACGATGAACGGCGGCAAGCTGTACGCCTACTCGGCACAGAATGACGGAATCGACGGCAACACAGGAATCATCATCAACGGCGGAACAGTAATTGCCAACGGCAGCGGTAGCCCCGAGCAGGGCATCGACTGCGACTTCGACGGCAACCTGCGCGTCACCGGCGGAACGATAGTTTCGATAGGAGGAATGATGGGAAAAATGCCCAACGTTCCGCGCAACAAATTCTCGACACAGCAGGCTGTTGCATGGAGCGGGATTGAGCTTCAGCGCGACAAATATATTAACCTGTGCGACGAAAAGGGCAACGTAATTCTCTCGTACAAGCTACCCCGCAGCATTGCCCGCGCGGGAGTGGTAATCTCGTCACCCCAGCTTAAGAAAGAGGGCACATACACACTCTCGACAAGCGACACCCCCGCAGGTGGCACACACATGGGCAACGGCCTCTTCGCCGAGGGTAAATGCACCACTGCCGATGATGCGAAAAGCTTCACCATAGAGTCGCTGATTACAAGAGTAGACGCCGAAGGCAATATAGAAGCAATTGCTGCCGACACAGCAGACATTGGCAAAGGAATGATGATGCCCCCACCCCCATTCGCAAAGGGAGAGGGTGGCCCGGGAATGCCCCCACCCGATTTTAAGCCGGGAATGGCACCGCCACCCTTTGACATCAACAATATCCCCGACAGCATAAAGAAACGCTTCCCCTTCCCCGCTGACGGAAAGATGCCTTTCCCGCCACCCTTCGAAGGCATACGCGGCAAGGACGAAGGCTACAATGTAAACAACCTTCCCGGTGGAGGCTGGTAAAAACAATCAAAGGTGTTGAATTTTAAAAATTCAACACCTTTGATTGTTAATCTCCTTTTGAAGCTCGGCCAAAAAGCGAGCAGCATGCGCGCCGTCCATCTGCGTGTGGTGAAACTGGAACGACACTGCGAGCGTCGTCTTCAACAGCCTTCGCCTGTACTTTCCCCAAAAGAGGAAGGGATTATTGAAAATGCCGCTGTACATTCCCACCACCCCGTCAATGTCGCAATCGACCAATGCCGATGTTCCTATAATCATACTCTGTTGCGAAAGGTCGTGATCGGTGCAACTTCCGGCCACCTGTGCCGTCAAACGCAGATAATCATCATTAAAGATGGTGCGGTCGTCGGCAAGAGGAAGGTCGCACGAACTAACCTCGCCCTTGCTATTGGCAACAATAGTGTTCACAGCGATACTATCATACTGCATCAGTTTGTTGCCAACAGGAAGCATATAAAACTCCTTTACCCTGCTTGCAGCCCTGCCAATGCACCAGCACATTAGCATATTGAATTTAAGGCCCGTTTTTCGGCTCACCTTTACAAGGCGCGACACATTAAGAGTCTTGAAAACTGTAACCATGGGCATTGGTGCATTCATCCACATTTCAAAGGCATATGCACGCGTCGTCTCTTTTGGATTCACCTCTCTCATACTGATACTTTTTTATCGATTATACACTATTGCAAAATTGCGACCATTATACGCGAAAAAAATATGGCTACTCTACTGAGCAGCCATATTTTATGAACTGTAAGTAAGAATATTATTAATTATTCTCAGCCATAGGAACTACTGAAACGTAGCTTCTGTTCTTGAGGCCTTTCTTGAAAGTAACAACACCGTCTACCAAAGCAAACAATGTGTGGTCGCTTCCCATACCCATGTTCTCACCGGGGTAGTGAACTGTACCACGCTGACGAACAATGATATTACCGGCTTTGCATACCTGGCCACCCCAAATCTTCACACCGAGTCGCTTACTAGCTGACTCACGACCGTTCTTAGAACTACCAACACCTTTCTTATGTGCCATAATACCTAAACTTTAAAAATTAACCGATAATTTCTTTTACTACGAGTTCTGTAAACTGCTGACGGTGACCGTTGAGTTTACGATAGCCTTTACGACGACGTTTGTGGAACACGAGCACCTTGTCACCCTTAACCAATGTGGGGTCGATTGTGCGAGTCGTAACGATGTTCTTGCCATCCTTAGACTTGCGAACGATGTTCATCTCACGAACATTGCCGATGTAGCATACTACTTTTGCGCCCTCTACTGTGGGAGCACCTACTGTGATTGCACCGTCGTTGTCAACCAACAATACGCGGTCGAACTCTACGGTTGTGTCATTCTGAGCACCTTTGATGTGGTGCACGAACAGCTTCTTACCA
>JAFYPH010000022.1 GCA_017547585.1 Bacteroidaceae bacterium
ACATACCCTTCTTCATCTCACCACCGTACCATGTGTTGATGATGATCTGCTCTTTAGATGTAAGGTTGAATACAACTGCTGTCTCTGAGTTGAGGCCGAGCTCCTGATAGTTGGGAACAGTAGCCTTAGAAGCGTTGTAGATTACGAAGTCGGGCTCGCCGAATGAAGCAAGTTCCTCAGCTGTGGGGCGGATGAACATGTTTGTTACGAAGTGAGCCTGCCATGCAACCTCCATGATGAAACGTACTTTCAGACGTGTGCTGGGGTTAGCACCGCAGAAAGCGTCAACAACGAAAAGTCTCTTGTTAGAGAGCTCTTTCTGAGCGATCTCCTTGAGCACGTTCCATGACTCTGTAGAGAGGGGCTTGTTATCGTTCTTGTACTCCTCAGAAGTCCACCATACAGTGTCCTTTGAAGTCTCATCGAATACAATGAATTTATCTTTGGGTGAACGGCCGGTGTAAACACCTGTCATTACGTTTACTGCACCAAGCTCAGTCTCCTGACCTTTTTCGAAACCCTCGAGACCCGGTTTTGTCTCCTCAGCAAAAAGCTGCTCAAACGAAGGGTTGTAAACAATCTCCGTTGTACCGGTAATACCATACTTGGTAAGATCAATCTGTGCCATAAATTAAAAGATTAAAATTTATATTACAATATAATTTATTTCGTGAAAAACCAAGAACTTAGCCCGCATACTTTTTGAACAGCCGCCGCATTTTTCATCTGAAACATATGGTAGCTGCCACAAGAAAATTCAGGCTTGCCAAAGTTCTCCAAGTGCAAAGATAAAACTTTTTAGTTAATCTGCAAAACAATTAAAGAAATTTTTCCTTAATTATCGCAAAAAATCGCATTTAATAAAAAAGGCCCTTACAAAAAGAATTTTCGGCGGCAGAAACAGAGACATTTTTCTCAAAATTTCGAGCCCCACCCTATCATTATAATACACAAAAAAAATGTGCAGGAGACGCGGGGGCCTCCTGCACATATATAATAAGGAATAATATTAGTGTCTATCCTCGGGACGTGTGGGATCGGTGATGATTCCCTTGGGAACAATCTCGATGTAGTCGTGGTTGAACTCACGTTTTCCAATCTGGTCAACCTTCTTCATACGGAGCTTGTGGTGACCACCATCGAAGTATTTCTGAGTGATGATAATACGGATAGCACCATTGTAGTTGCGGGCGAGGCGACCTGATGTGTGCTGGCAGTAGTATGAGTCGGGAGCCTTCATGTAGCCGTGGCTTCTCATTACCTTGTCGTTCTCGACACCTTCGTCCTCGGTATCTTTATCCTCGATCCAACCAATACGCTCGTCGGTAGCAAAAATCTTAAGGTCTACGGGAATACCTGTTACCTTACCATCTACGTAGAACTGAGTTACAGCACGGATGTCTGTAGCTGTGTAACCCAAGCGGAGTTCGTATGTACCTGCGGGAACGGGAGGAAGAACATACTCGAAGTCGTAGTTACCTACTACGATAATCTCGTCGCCAAGATAGTTACAACCCCAAGAGTAGGGACAGAAGTAGTGCCATACGGTAGACTTGTCGCGGAAGATAAGGTTTTTACAGTATCCATCGGGGATGTTGTAGTCACCGTGTGAACAGGTACCACCTGTCTTCTGCCAACGACCGAAGCGAACACCGTTGGTTGTAAGCTCGGGGAGGATTGACGCAATGTCGAAACGCATACGCTCGTTGAGGACGTTACCCTGCATTTCGGCCTCGTTGTACACGAGGATGCGGTTGATAGGATGAACAACACCGTTAAGAGCGCCCTGTGTAAAGTCGGCGTATTTCTCGTCCATGGTGTTGAAAGTAGTCATATCATAGATACAAACATCAAGATGCTTGCGCATGAACTCTTGCTTGGTGCTGCGGTGGCTGAAGTTAAGGTAGAGATTCTGAGACTCCTCGACCTTGCTGCTGCTCAAAGGCTTGCAGACTTTAACCAATTTACCGAGCATTGTCTCGAAATAGTCTACGCGGTCGATGTCGGGACGAAGACCGGCATTACCCTCGCTCTTGTAGCTGTCGTGCTCGAGCTTGTACTGCACCATAAGGTTGTAGTTGAGCTCGCGATCGAGGAAGTGATAAGCAACGAACTTGTAGAGCGCATTGTTGGGGCTTGTAAACTCAAGCTCGTCCTCGCGGCCGTACCACTCGTAACATTTCTCGATGAGGTCGTCGATGTTATTGATGCCATTCTCGACAAAAACATCGTCAGTCTCTACGAATGCTGTATACTTTGCAAAGTATGTGTGGGGGTAACGTGCAGACATCTGCTTAGCTTCGCCACACTGGAAACAGGTTGCATACTGCTGACCGAGGTCGTAGTCTTTGCCATTGAGCTGAAGAGCATAATCCTTGAGGTTGTTCTCGAAAGCTGTCTTCTGCAATGCAGCCGCGAAGAGGCTGAAGAAGGGCTGGTCGGAAATATGTTTCGCAATAGTGTTTGTCGAGGGAGAAACTACCGCGTCGACAACGTGAACAACACCGTTCTCTACGAGGTTGTCACCCTCGATGATGCCCGACTGGTTGTTGATGAGTGTACGTGACATTTCATTTACAACCGCGTAGCTGATGCTGAGGTAGCGTGCATTGTAGTTACGTGTATCGAGCACACCCTCTTGCATATCCACCATTTCGTATGTGTAGGGTACAAGGTGAGTATTTGCGATAACCACTGCCATTGAGTCGGAAAGATCCTCGAGGTAGGGAGAGGTGATACCTGTCCATACTGTCTCGGCATTGGGGTCGTTGAGTGTAGAGTCGTAGAGCTCGTACTGCTGGCGCAGATAGAGTGTCACGGCTGTGTCCTCGGGGAGGAACAGTGTGTGCTGGCCGTATGTTGAGAGGAGACCCATCATCTTGGCCTGATCGAAAATTTTAATCATACTGCTGAAACGATCCTCACGGTTAAGGAGGAAATCGCCCATTGTTTCACCCACGAAGGTGTAGCGGTTAGAAGTATCAATGTCTTCGCTACACGATACAAAGCCACTTCCGATGGCAAGCGCGACCATAAACGCGCCGATGAATCTTAAGATACGCATATTTTTATTATTTTTTATTTTCTCTCAAATTTCCGTTTCGACTGATGCTACCTATACTTGTAACATTCAATTTGCAAATATAACATTAATTATCATTAAACAAAAAAAGTTTTCAAAAAATCATCACAAGAGAGCCCAATTAACAATTATTAACCATTGGGAGCAAACAAAATCACCTGACAATTTGTTTACAAAGGCACATTTATCAATTAACACACTTTAAGTGGACTCGTTGCTTAATGCATGAGCAAAAATGCCTATATTTGCAAACTGAAAGTTTGCGATAATAGGCGGCGTTCGTTGGGTAACTGCAAGCAATAGCTTGCGTTACACTCACCGGCACTATTTGAGCAGCAGAGATTGAAAAACACACTAAAGAAAAAGAAGTGCAATACCTTATAATAACATTGCTTACACTGTTTTCTCCCGTGAAGGAGGAGTTCGGCGACAGCGTAACACTGCAGGGCATTGACATTGTCGCCTCCATCAAGCAGGATGATGACAGCAGAAACAATACCCGCTCGTCGAGCCGCTTCTCGCGCACTACATTGGAGAATCGCCACATAACCTCGCTCAAGGAGCTTACGTCGTTGGCACCCAACTTCTACCAGCCTGACTACGGCTCGCGCATGACCTCGTCTATCTATGTTCGCGGCTTCGGCTCTCGCATCGACCAGCCTATCGTGGGCATGAACATCGACGAAATGCCCATAATGAACAAGAACAACTACGACTTTGAGCTTTTCGACGTTGCCGACATTGAGATTATTCGCGGTGCGCAGGGCACGCTCTACGGCCGCAACACCGCCGGAGGAGCGGTGAACATACAGACACTCTCGCCGCTTAATTTTCAGGGGAAAAGATTCACTGCCGAGTATGGAACGGCGGGTAGCATGCGCATAAAAGCGTCGCACTACGCGGCACCCACCGACAAATTCGGATGGTCGGCGAGCGTACACTACAACCACACGGACGGCTTTTTCACAAACGCGTACGACGGCAGCAAATGCGACAAAGGCGACAATTTCGCTGCGCGTCTGCGACAGGTATTCAAGATTGCCGACAGATGGAGCATCGACAACAGCCTGACAGCCGGATACACTGACGAGGGCGGGTACGCCTACCGATTCTACGATGCAGAGAACCATCGTCTGATGCCCGTAAACTACAATGACCCATGCAGTTACCGTCGCTTGAACATCGCCGACGGAATCACCATAAAATATTCGTTGCCCGAGGTTATCTTCTCGTCGACCACAGGATACAGCTACACTGACGACCGCATGCGCATGGATAATGACTTTCTGCCCGAGGCCTACTTTACGCTGGGGCAGTACCAGCGTGAGCACTCGCTGACGCAGGAGTTTGTGGCAAAATCGAAGAAGAGCGAGGGCTTCGGATGGCTGGGCGGCATTTTCGCATTCTACAAGCACCAGAAGTTGAGCGCGCCTGTGCTCTTCAAGGAGCAGGGAATAAAGTCGCTGATACTCGACAACGCCAACAGCGGACTGCAGACAGCCTTCCCCGGCTCGCAGCTGCAGTTTGACAGCGATGAATTCCTTATAAACGACGACTTTACCACCCCCACGCTGGGCGCCTCATTATATGCACAGCTGAGCTACGACAGCGAGCAGTGGAACGTGACAGCAGGCATCAGAGCCGACGGCGAGCACTCGTCGATGAAGTACGACAGCCGCGCGGACATCAACTACCGCCTATACCCCAACATGAGCACTTTTCTACCGCTGAACACCCGCTTCAACGGCAAGGAGGAGCTGAACACCACAGAAATAATGCCCAAGCTGTCGGTAGCCTACAAGCACGGCAAAGGCAACGTATACGCCTCGGTGTCAAAAGGATACAAGGCCGGAGGATTCAACACCCAGCTATTCTCGGACATTCTGAAAAACCGCATGAAGAACGAGCTTATGGACAAGTTCGGAGTACAGATGGAGAACAACGCCGAGTACAATGATGCGTCGGCAACCACCTACCGCCCCGAGGAGAGCCTGCACTATGAGGTTGGCACGCACCTTGCGCCGCTCGCCGATGGCAGCCTGAAGATTGACGCGGCACTGTTCCTCATTGAGTGCAAAAACCAGCAGCTGACGGTGTTCCCCGACGGCACAAGCACCGGACGTATGATGTCCAACGCAGGAAAGTCGCGCAGCTACGGCGCCGAAGTGAGCGCAAGCTACACACTGCAGCGACTGACCCTCGAGGGCAGCTACGGATACGCCCACGCAACATTCCGCAGCTACAAGAGCGGCAGCAACGACTATTCGGGCAACCATCTGCCCCTCGCACCGCGCGAGACAATGTCGGCCAACCTCAGCTACCGCATTCCCGCACCCAAAAACATTGCCAACCATCTGATACTGAACATTGGATGGAACGGAGTGGGACGCATCTATTGGGACGAGAGCAACAGCCTGTCACAGGCATTCTACGGCCTTGCGTCGGCCTCTATAAGCTGGGAGAAGGGGCACTACGGAGCATCAATATGGGGCAAGAACCTGTTCGACGAAGAGTACAAGGCATTCTACTTTGAATCGATGCAGCACCCCTTCTTCTCGCTGGGCAAGCCCCAACTGATAGGAATAACCTTACATTATAATTTATAAAAACACCCAACAATGAAAAAATTCTTTTTATTTCCCCTTATGGTCCTCGCGACCCTGATAGCATTGCCCGCATGTTCGGACGACGACAAAGAGAAGTTCCCGCCCGAAACACCCGAGACACCCGTCGCAACAACCTACACAGGCAGACTGACAGTGAACGGCGGCGCATATATTAAAGAGGATGCTGACTGCGAAATTACCTTTGCCGAGAGTGGCGACAAGCTGACACTGAACATCAACAGCGTGAAATTCGCCGAGGCAATGCCCGTAACAATCAACCTGAGCGTGCCCGAGATTCCCTGCGCAACAGAGGATGGAAAGACAATCTTCAGCGGTAACGACATTGTTCCCATGATGGGCGTAGCACCCGCAGAGGCCTACACGTTCAGCGCCATCACCGGAAGCATTGAGAACAGCGTTCTCGAATTTTCAGCCACGCTGACAAAAGGTTCATTCTCTTTTACAGGCGTCGAGAAACAGCAGTAAGATAGACGCAAAAAAACACCCGCCCTTCAGAGTCTTCACTTTGAGGGGCGGATGCTTTTATCTATAAACTATTAGTGTCTGTCCTCGGGACGTGTGGGGTCGGTGATGATTCCCTTGGGAACAATCTCAATGTAGTCGTGGTTGAACTCACGCTTTTCGATGAGGTCGACCTTCTTCATGCGGAGTCTGTGCTCGCCTGCATCGAAATATTTCTGAGTGATGATGATGCGGATAGCACCACTCTGCGAACGCGCAGGAGCAGCCTTGCTCTGACCATTATAAGAGTCGGGAGCTTTCATATAGCCGTGGCTTCTCATTACCTTGTCATTCTCGACACCATTATCCTCGGTATCTTCGTCGGCTATCCAACCGATGCGGTCGTCAGTTGCATAGATTTTAAGGTCGACGGGAATACCTGTTACCTTGCCATCGAAATAGAACTGTGTAATCGAGCGGATGCTTGTAGCTGTGTAGCCCATGCGAAGCTCGTATGTACCTGCGGGAACGGGAGGAAGAATATACTCGAAGTCGTAGTTACCTACTACGATAATCTCGTCGCCCAGGTAGTTGCAACCCCAAGAGTAGGGGCAGAAGTAGTGCCATACGGTAGACTTGTCGCGGAATACAAGATTCTTGCAGTATCCGTCGGGGACATTATAGTCGCCGTGTGAACAGATACCACCTGTCTTCTGCCAGCGACCGAAGCGAACACCGTTGGTTGTAAGTTCGGGGAGGATTGACGCAATGTCGAAACGCATACGCTCGTTGAGGACGTTACCCTGCATTTCGGCCTCGTTGTACACGAGGATGCGGTTGATAGGATGAACAACACCGTTAAGCGCACTCTGTGTAAAGTCAGCGTATTTCTCGTCCATATTGTTGAAAGTGGTCATGTCGTAGATGCAAACGTCAAGGTGCTTGCGCATGAACTCCTGCTTGGTGCTGCGGTGGCTGAAGTTGAGGAAGAGATTCTGATACTCCTCGGGCTTGCTGCTGCTCAAAGGCTTGCAGACTTTAACCAATGTTCCGAGCATTGTCTCGAAATAGTCCACGCGATCGATGTCGGCGCGCAATCCACGCTCGCCCTCGCTCTTGTAGCTGTCGTGCTCGAGCTTGTACTGCACCATAAGGTTGTAGTTAAGCTCGCGGTTCAGGAAGTGATAAGCAACGAACTTGTACAATGCGTTCTTGGGGCTTGTAAACTCAAGCTCGTCCTCGCGGCCGTACCACTCGTAACATTTCTCGATGAGGTCGTCGATGTTGTTGATGCCATTCTCGGCAAAAACGTCGTCGGGCTCGATAAAGGCTGTGTACTTTGCAAAGTATGTGTGGGGGTAGCGGGCAGACAACTGCTTGGCGTCGCCACACTGGAAACAGGTAGCATATTTCTGGCCGAGGTCGTAGTCTTTACCATTGAGCTGAAGAGCATAATCGCTCAATTTATCGTCGAAGGCAGTCTTTTGGATGGCAGCCGAGAAGAGGCTGAAGAAGGGCTGGTCGGAAATGTGCTTGGCGATGGTGTTTGTCGAGGGAGAAACGACAGCATCGACAACGTGAACAACGCCGTTCTCTACGAGGTTATCGCCCTCGATGATGCCCGACTGGTTGTTGATGAGCGTACGTGACATTTCGTCGACAACAGCGTAGCTGATGCTGAGGTAGCGTGAGTTGTAGTTACGTGTATCGAGCACACCCTCTTGCATATCCACCATTTCGTAGGCGAAGGGCACAAGGTGAGTGTTTGCGATTACCACTGCCATTGAGTCGGTAAGATCCTCGAGGTAGGGAGAGGTGATACCTGTCCAAACAGTCTCGGCATTGGGGTCGTTGAGTGTAGAGTCGTAGAGCTCGTACTGCTCACGAAGATAGATGGTCACGGCTGTGTCCTCGGGGAGGAACAGTGTGTGCTGGCCGTATGTTGAGAGGAGTCCCATCATCTTGGCCTGCTCGAAGATTTTAATCATACTGCTGAAACGATCCTCGCGGTTGAGGAGAAAATCGCCCATTGTTTCGCCCACGAATGTGTAGCGGTTGGAGGTGTCAATATCTTCGCTGCACGAAGAAAAAGCACCGATTGTAAATGCTGCAAAAAGAATGCAGAAGATTTTAAATATGCGCATATTGTTGTTTATTTTTCATAGAAACGGGTGCAAAGTTACACAAAAAAATTTACACTTTCACAATATTTTACATTTCAAAAGCATTGCCACAGAAAAGTATTTTGCCGTCGGGAGGCGAAGAAAGCGTACAAGTTCGACGACAAAAAAGGATGCGGGTATTTGTGGAAATTGTTTTTTTATGTATTTTTGAAAAGTTTACGTTAAAAATTCCACAAGCGATGAGGCATAAATTATTTATTTCCACAATAATGCTTTTTGTCTGCCTGCTATCTTTTGCAGCCGACAAAAGAGTAAAAGTAGCCTGCATTGGCAACAGCGTCACCTACGGATACGGACACGCGGCACCCGCCGAGACCTCGTACCCCACCCAGCTGAACAGGCTTTTGGGCGAGAGCTACGAAGTGGGGAATTTCGGAAAGTCGGGCGCGACACTGCTGCGCAAAGGACATCGCCCGTACGACAAGCAGAAGGAGTATAGCGACGCGCTTGCCTTTGTGCCGGACATTGCCATCATCCATTTGGGACTGAACGACACCGACCCGCGCAACTGGCCCAACTACCGCGACGAATTTATCCCCGACTATCTTGCTCTGATAGACACGCTGCGACAGACTAACCCAAAAGTAAAAATATGGCTCTGCCGCATGACTCCCATCTTCAACCGCCACCCGAGGTTCAAGTCGGGAACGCGCGACTGGCACGCACAGATACAGGAGGCCATTGAAGAGACGGCCAAGATTGCCGGCACGGGAATCATCGACCTTCACGCGCCGCTGTACAACCGTCCCGACCTCTTCGCCGATGCCCTGCACCCCAACGCCGAGGGTGCGGGAATAATCGCGCGCACCGTCTACGGCGCAATAACAGGCGACTACGGAGGGCTGTCGCTGCCGTCAATTTACAGCGACAATATGGTGGTGCAGCGCGACAGGCCCTTCACGCTGAGCGGCACTGCCGACGCGGGTGAAAAGGTTGTTGCCCGTCTGGGAAAAGAGAAAAAGAGCACAAAGGCCGACTGCGACGGCCGCTGGAAGATAACCTTTGCCCCACTCGCCACGGGACGCGCCTACAGCCTCGAAGTGAAGAGCGGCGACAGAGAGATAAAATTAAACAACATTGTGGCGGGCGAAGTGTGGCTCTGTTCGGGACAGTCGAACATGGCATTTATGCTGAAAGAGGGCATCGACGCCAAAAAGTACATTGCCGACGCGGGCAACCACAATATACGTATATATAATATGAAGCCGCGCGTGATTACAAACCCCATCAGTTGGGAGGCTGCCGACCTCGAAAAGCTCAACCGCCACGACTACTATCTGCCCACACAATGGGAGCAGCTGACAGCCGAGAATGGCGCCGACTTTTCGGCCGTTGCCTACCATTTTGGAGCAATGCTCGCCGACTCGCTGAAGGTGCCCGTGGGCCTTATATGCAACGCCGTGGGCGGAGCAACCACCGAAGCCTTCGTCGACCGCCGCACGCTGGAGTTCCACCCCCATCTGGTGGACATTCTCTATAATTGGCGACAGAATGACATGGTGCAGGATTGGGTGCGCCAACGCTCGACACAGAATATTGCCAACAGCAAAAACCCGCTGCAGCGCCACCCCTACGAGCCCTGCTATCTGTTCGAGAGCGGCATTGCCCCACTGTCGTGCTACGCGGTGCGCGGCGCCATCTGGTACCAGGGTGAGTCGAACGCACACAATATGGAGATATACGAGGAGCTTTTCGCCGCAATGCTGCAAAGCTGGCGAAACGTATGGGGCGAGGAAATGCCCTTCTACTTTGTGCAGCTGTCGAGCCTTAATCGTCCATCGTGGACACACTTCCGCGACGCGCAACGACGCCTCGCACTCGCAACAAAGAACTGCGCAATGGCCGTTTCGTCCGACCACGGCGACCGCTACGACGTGCACCCACGAGAGAAGAGCCCCATCGGCCGCCGCCTCGCACGCCTCGCGCTTAACGGCACATACGGATACAGCCACGTTACCCCCTGCGGCCCGCAACTGAAGAGCGCGACAGCCGAGGGAAGCACCCTGTGCGTGAGCTTCGACAATGCCGACGGTCTTTGCACCGCCGACGGAAAAGAGCTGCGCACATTCGAGATTGCCGAAGAGAGCGGAGTGTTCCACCCCGCAACAGCAACCATCGACGGCACACGCATACTGCTGAAAGCCAAAGGAGTAAAAAAGCCCGTGCGCGTGCGCTACGGATGGCAGCCCTACACAGAGGCCAACCTTATAAACAGCGACTCGCTGCCCGCAAGCACATTCCAGACAATTATAAACCTATAAAAATAAAAGACTATGAAAATGAAGAAATTCCACACATTCCTGTTGCTGGCAGCAGTTGCTGTAAGCCAGCTGTCGGCACAGGTGACCGTGTCGTGGGGAAGCATCGACAAACGCTACCCCGTAGAGGTAACAGCCGAGATTAAGCCCATAAAGAGTCCGTCGCTGACAGCGTGGAAGGGAGAGAGAGTGAACATGCAGCTTGTTGTTACAAACACTGCCGAGGAGCAGGAGATTACATTCGCATTCGGCGACCTCACAGACAAGAAAGGCAACAAGATTTCGGCCGAGTATATTAAGGGCGGAATCGTGGAGCCTGTAATTGCCGACAGCTTCTCGGGCTGCAGCAACCACGCAGTGGATGCACACGGTAACTTCCCCACCGCCGACCGCATTACAATGACAAGCCCCGTAAAGATTGGCAAAAATGCCATGCGCGGACTGTGGATGACCCTGCAGGTGCCCCGCGACGTTGCTGCGGGAACATACAGCGGCAAGGTAACGGTGACAGCAGGCGAAAAGAGCAGCGTGCGCGAGTACAAGGTGAAGGTGCTGGAGTCTGTGTTCCCCGAACCCAAAGATTGGAAGTTCCATCTTGACCTGTGGCAGAACCCCTATGCTATTGCCCGCGTGCACGAGGTTGAGCCTTGGTCGCCCGAGCACTTTGAGGTGCTGCGTCCCTATATGGAGAAGCTCGCATCGGCCGGACAGAAGGCAATTACCGCCACACTCATCAACAAGCCCTGGAACGGACAGACAGAGGACCCCTTCGGCAGCATGGTAACATGGATTAAGCGCGCCGACGGCTCATGGCTCTACGACTTTACTATCTTCGACCGTTGGGTAGAGTTCATGCACAGCTGCGGCATCGACAAAGAGATTACCTGCTTCTCTATGATTCCCTGGAAGCTCTCTTTCCGCTACTACGACCAAGCTACCGACAGCCACAAAGAGATTAAGTGCGCTCCCGGACAGAAGGAGTACACAGAGTTCTGGGGAGGCATGCTCAAGGCATTCAGCGCCCACCTCGCCGAGAAGGGCTGGCTGGACAAGACCTTTATTTCTATGGACGAGCGCGCACTGAAGCAGATGCAGGCAGCCATAAAGGTTATCAAGGACTACGCTCCCGGCATTAAAATTTCGCTCGCAGGCTACTACCACCCCGAAATTGAGGAGGATCTCTCGGACTACTGCGTGAACTACAATGGCCACAAGACATTCCCCAAAGGTGTCGTAGAGCGTCGCCGCAGCGAGGGTAAAGTATCAACATACTACACATGCTGCTCGGCAAAATACCCCAACCTCTTTACATTCACCGACCCCGCCGACTGCGAATATGTTGCACTGCACTGTCTGCAGATTGACGTTGACGGCTACCTGCGCTGGGCATACAACAGCTGGACAAAAGAGCCCGAGAAGGATGCTCGTTTCCGCTCATGGCCCGCAGGCGACACACACGTTATCTACCCCGGAAACACAAGCTCTATCCGTTGGGAGCGTTTGGTGCAGGGCGTGCAGTCGTTCGAGAAATGGCACATAATGATGGACGATGCAAAGGCACGCAACGACAAGAGCATGCAGCGCAGCCTCGAGAAGGTGAAGAAGATTCTCGACATTCACAAGATTGCCGACTACAGCGAGGAGATGACAGAGGAGTTCCGCACACAGCTTAACAAACTCTCTGCAAACAAAAAATATTAATCATCTAACAATAAAAGTATTATGATAAGATTGAACGTATTTATAAGCGTCAGCAGCGAGAATCGCGCCGCTTATCTTGAGATTGCAAAAGAGCTTGTAGCAGCTTCGCAGAAAGATGCAGGCTGCATCGCATACGACATTTTCGAGAGCAGCACACGCCCCGAAGTGATGATGATATGCGAGACATGGACCGACGATGCTGCTCTTGCCGCTCACGAGGCTGCCGAGCACTTCAAGGCACTCGTTCCCAAACTCGCCGAGCTTGGAAAGATGAAGATTGAGCGCTTCGAGTTCTAAACTCTGCGCGACAGCAAAAAAGAGGGTAGGACAAAGAATGAAAGCATTGAGTGAGCTATTTTAAATTTATGATAACAATGGAAGATTTCTTTAAATCAATCAAGGAAGATTCCGAGAAAGCAAAGGCTGTCTGGATTATCAATAATATGGATTTGATTAGTGGCTATATGAAAATCAAATATACATTTCTCGCTTATCTGCAAATGGGACTTTACTGCCTTACAAATTTGTCAAGATGTTCATACAAAATATGAAAAAGCGCTATGAATAAATTGTAATATTAGTTTTATTTAAAATTCATAAAAAGTTTGTTATGACCTGGAATGAAGCAATTGTTAAGGTATTGGCTGAAAATGGAAAGTCAATGCACTATTTAGATATTACACAAGAGATTCTCGATAAAGGATATAAGACAAAATCTGGTGCCACTCCGGCAATGACTGTGAGTAATCAGTTGACGACAAACCCTGATATATTCAGGAGAGTAGGGAAAGGTACTTACGAGTTAGTATAGACATCTATAGATGCCCCTCATTCACACAGGATAGAAAAGATGCTCTTCCTGGTGACTGCTATAGTATGAAATAAGACGAGGAGTGCAATGATTTCCCGCGCGACAGCAAAAAAATATGCAGGCTCTTGCAAGAGCCTGCATATTTTCATTTATATATTAGGGAGAGGTTATTTCTTTCTGACAAACACTTTCTTGGTCTCTACCCTACCACTTGCATACTTCACAACTACAATGTTCACGCCCTCGCGAGGCTTGTCAACAGCGATTCCCGCCTCGGTGAAATATTTGCGAGAGACAACTTCGTCGGCAACAGCGCCGCCGATGCCTGTCGTGAAGGTAGCCTCGAGCGTAACATTATGCGTAATATTCTCGATTACATACTTTCCGTCTACAATCTTGTCGGTAACATCGCGTCCGTCCACATAGAGAGCGCCAATAGTGTAATTGTCGTTGGGAATCAGTTCCACGGTTACCGACCCGCCGTAGCCGACTGCAGCGGCCGAGAGACGTATAACACCGTTGGGGACAAGATCGTAGAATATAAAATAGGCACGCTTGGGGCTAACATTAATCAGAGACCACTGTGAAAAGTCGTTTGCGCCTTCATAAAAGCCCACATAGCCCGACTTTCCCTGACCGGCAGCGTGCCCATACATGTGCAGAGAGGTGTTTGCAGCGAGCGGGTGCCAGAAGTCGAACTTGTATGCGCCGTGCGGACGTATGATGAAGGGCTCGGGCTCGGACGTAAAGCCTACTTCCTGCGAGAGTGTATCGTCGGAGCAGAAGCCTACATATTGCCCTATCAACATGCTCTTTATGAAAAAGGCTCTTGCAGCATCATCGGCCGTGATTGTTCCATTCTCGAGCCACGCTTGCACCTTTGCACTCGAACGTGCGGGAATAAGTTCGAACCTGTAATAGTAACTTGCATTATAATACTCTTCGGGAGCATCGGCCCACAGAAGGTCGTACTCGTTAGTGCAATCGTGAATGTTATATTGAGAGCCTGTGTAATAGGCGCACATTGCCTTTTTAACACCCTGATATTCGTAGAAGATACCGGAGGCGGCCTCTATTATATAATGGCCGGGAATCAGGGGATTGAGTTCGGCTGTGTCGAGGCCGACAATGCCTGCATCGATAGCCGCGATTGCCTTTTGAGCCATAGTCTCGTTCTTTGTATCGATAGCCGAACGTGCATAGGCAAGGGCCGAGACAAAATCTTTGGCCGCAGCATCAGAGTAAAAGCCGGGGGACTCGTCTATTCTGATGTCCATTGCTGTCGCCGCTGCATAAAGAGGAGCGAGCATATAGAGAGAGGGATTGTCCATTGTCATCTTGCAGATGGCCCACTCGCCACGGCCGTCGAGATCGTTCATTGCGAGCGTGGGAAGAGAATAGCAACCTGCGCGGGTGCCACAATCCTGAACAACAATATAGGGATGGGCGGTTGCATTCTTTGCATCGACCTTTTCGTTCACACGGGTGACAGTGTCGTTGTACATGTATATTGCAAAGGTACCCGGATACTCTTGCGCGCCTGCCTCGGCGCGTGCAGCGGCGTTGGGGACAATGTGGAACTTGCCCGCTTGTGATTTTTTATAGGTTACGCTGACGTCGCACCATCCATCGGCGTCGATTGCCGACGACCAATAGCTACCGTCGGCGAGGCTGCGAATGTAGAATGTGCCGTCGTCGTCGCCCGTGCGGCTGATGGCGTAGGCACACGGAGCGCCTATCTTGCTGCCGTAGGCGGCCGTGGAGGTGTAGAATTTTTCATGGCCACTGCCGTCGCCCTCGGGAGCGCAGTTGCCGAGACCGACGAGTGCATAAAGACCATCATCGGTTATCTGCGAGAGGTCGGCAATCTTGTCGCCGAGCGCAACATTATGATTATCCGAAAGGCTAACGTCGTCGGGCGTCAATGTCTGCCCCGCATGGCCGAATGCAATATCCACGGGAACATCGTCGTAGCCGTCGCCGCGACCATACTGCACATATTTGAAAGCGATGATGGGCTCGGGGAATACAACCTCGATCCATACGTACTCTGTACCATCGTACTCGTCGTTAGTACCCCACCAAGAGTGGTAGTGAGTACCGTTGTCGAGTTTCCAGTCACCGTCGCAGAGACCTGCAAGACCTGCACCGTCTGTGGGGTGAACTGAGTTTGAAGAGAAGTTGTCAGCTGTCAATGGAATCAAGTTACCAGCCTCATCGTAGAACTGCATCTCGTTGATACACAAGAAGGGCTTGTCACCTACTGAACGACCTGAGTGGTTCTTGAATACTGTGAAACGGATAGCGTCTGTCTCCTCTGACAAGAGATACATGGGAGACTCCCAAATCCAGATGCTGTTAACATTTTTACCGGGAAGGCCATCCTCCAATGAACCTACACGGAAGGGAAGCTCCTTAACGCCTGTTACCTTAGAAGCCCAGAAGTTAGCGATAGCTGCGTAGATATCCTCGATAGCAGCGTCAACGTCAGCGAGTGACTCGCACTTCTCGATAACGAGCTGGATGTTGTCAGAAAGTACCTGCATTGCGTCGAATGCAGCCTGGTTGTAAGCACCATTTTCCCAGTCGGGACCCTGGCAAAGAGTAATCTCCTCGTTGTCAACCATCTCACCGATAACTGCGATAGAGTCAACGTATACCCAAAGACCTACTGCTGCGTAAGCTGCTGTAAGGCGGTTGAGGCTTCTCTTTGTGTTGAGAATCTCGGCTGCTGTAACGTCTGCCTTTGCTACAATCTCTTTCGCCTCGGCAACAGCTGCCTCGAGTGCCTCGTACTCACCCTCGTCGTAAACGGGAACTTTACCACCGATAGCCTCGATGCGAGCCTCAGCCTCATCGATCTCGGCCTGCAACTGTGCTGCGATAGCTGCACCGTTGATAGAAGCCTTGTAAACTGACATGTGGAATGTGTAAGGACGTGAAGCCTCAGCGATAGAAGCTACGGGATCGTCGCAGATACGCATTTTACCAAGACCGTCAGTTGCGAGTGTGTAAGCACCATCGTGCTGTGTAAGAACGAAGTCACATGCTACTGTGTCGCAGGGTGCAAACTCAACAGAAGCAGCTTTGAGGACGTTGTTTGTCCAGTGCAACCAGATGTTGAAGGGAGCCTCTGTATCAGACTGATAGTTACTGTCGATGATGTAGTGACCGTTGTTCAACCAGCATACTTTGTATGCGTTGGGGTTCTCAGCGTCGGGTGTAAGGTAAACGAGAGCTGCCGAAGAGGCCGTCTCGGTGCCACCGTAGGGAGCATGGTAGAAAAGATGACGCGGCACCCGACGGTTGCTTCCTTCGGGGTCGTAGTAGAAGTCCTTGGGAGCATTGCTGCGCAGCACAAAGAGCGCGCCCTCGTCGGAAAGTTCGTCGAGAGAGGTAACCTGCTCGCCGAGAGTAAATTCCTGCTCGGGGAAGGGCTGATAATCGGTGCCGGGAGTAATACCCACATAGGTGGGCGACATTCCATCTTCTCCATTTGTATTGCTACGACTGTTCCATGCAAACGAAAAACTATCCACCGGCTTCGGTAGTTTGAACTCAATATAGTGCCACGCGTGAGGAAAATCACCACTATTGTTATAGGTGGATTGGAAATGTGTACTCTCGCGCTTGTCGCTGAGGCTGTAAAGGCCGCCACAATCGCAATGTTGCACGGCATTCGAGCTTGCAATATAATCTATTTCTTCGCCGCGACCATCGTAGATGCGAAACTCGCTCAATGCAAAGAAGGGAATGCCCGAGCCCCATCCGGCCGAAAAGCCTGTATAACTACCTGTGGTGAGAGTATCAATATTGTGGGTGGAGCACACTGTGAAACGAAGCACCGAGACAGGCTCTTCGAGATCGAATGTTTCGCTCCTATAAAGATAACTGTTTACTAATTTCTCGCCCGGAAGCCCGTCCGCTGTTGTGAGGGTAATGGGGAATTCCGTAATCCACTGAGCCATACTGAAGGTGGCTGCCAACAAAAATATTGTAGTAAAGAAGAGTTTTTTCATAGCGCATAAAAATTTAAAGAACATAAACTTATAAGCACTCTCGATATTTGCAAATATAAGCATTGTTTTTGTTTTTAAAAAAAAACTTCATTTTTTGTGTAAAAAAATATTTTTTCGCTACGCAAGGGCAAAAAAATGTGTCTGCAACCCTTTGAAAGAGCGCAACAATAGTCGATGATAGTTACAATCGGTTAGAAAAATCCATGAATTTCACAAAATATTGCGATTGTGCACATTTTTATAATCGCGTACCTTTGCACTATCGTAAGAGACTATATTGCTACGAAAAAACAATAACCGATTATATACATTATTAAAATGAGAAAAATCTTTATTGCGCTGCTTTTGGCAGTGTCGGGCGTGTGTGCCGCAGGGGCAACAGAAACGGCCGACAGCAAAAGCAACGGAACGACTAAAAACCAGCACAACCCCGAGATTAAAAAAGGTGGATTCATTTCGGGACACGTAATTGAGAAAAAGAGTGAAGAGAATATTCCCTTTGCGAACATCTTCATCGTAGAGACCAAGCAGGGAACAACCAGCAACGAGGCGGGACATTTTGAGTTTAAGGACATGCGCCCCGGAAAGTACACATTGCGCGTGTCGGCCATGGGCTATCAGACTATGAGCAAAGAGGTTACCGTAAGCAAAGAGTATGCAACGGTGGTGCATTTTGAGCTTGTGGACGAGGCTCTGAAGATTGAAGAGCTTGTAGTGTCGGCCAACCGCAACGAAGTGAGCCGCCGCGAGGCTCCGGTGGTGGTGAACATCGCCGGCCCCAAGCTGATAGAGACTGTAAACTCTACCGACCTTGCAAAGACTCTCAACTATCTGCCGGGACTGCGTGTGGAGAACAACTGTCAGAATTGCGGATTCCCGCAGGTGAGAATAAACGGACTCGAAGGCCCCTACTCACAGATTCTTATCAACAGCCGCCCGGTAGTGAGCGCGCTGAGCGGTGTCTACGGCCTTGAGCAGATTCCCGTGAACATGATTGAGCGCGTGGAGGTGGTGCGCGGCGGTGGCTCGGCACTCTTCGGCGCAAACGCCGTGGGCGGAACAATAAACATCATCACCAAAGACCCCGTGGACAACTCTTTCCAGATTTCGACCAACCTCGCTAACATGAACGGCGACGCGTGGGAGCAGTATATGGGTGCAAACGCCTCGCTCGTGTCGAAGGATCACTCGTACGGCATTGCCATCTACGAGAGCTACCGCAACCGCAACGACTACGACCACGATGGCGACGGATTCTCGGAGCTTGGCCAGTTGAACATGAACACTTTCGGACTGCGCACATACTACCGTCCCACACACACTAGCCGCATCAACCTCGAGTACCACACAACCAACGAGACTCGTCGCGGCGGTAACAAATTCGACCTTCAGCCCCACGAGGCGGACATCACAGAATTGACCAAGCACATTATAAACAGCGGAGGAGTGTCGTACGACCAATCGTGGGACGACTACAAGCACAAGATGTCAATCTATGCATCGGTGCAGCACATTGACCGCGACAGCTACTATGGCGCGCAGCGCGACCCCAATGCCTACGGAAAGACCGACGACCTCACATGGGTGACAGGCGCCACATACACGGGCAACATGGAAAATTGTCTCTTCGCACCCGCCACATTCACAGGAGGATTGGAGTTTCAGGAGAACAGGCTGCACGATATTATGACAGGCTACAACCGAGACATGAAGCAGGATGTGCGCATCGCCAGCATGTTCGTGCAGAATGAGTGGAACATGGATCTTTTCTCGCTGCTCGTGGGCGCTCGCATGGACAAGCACAATCTCATTGAGAACCCCATCGTCAGCCCTCGCGTGAACTTGCTTTTCAAGCCCGAGGATAATTTTCAGGCACGACTCACCTACTCTACCGGATTCCGCGCGCCGCAGGCCTACGACGAGGACCTGCACGTGACAGCCGTCGGTGGCGAAGGCGTGCAGATTAGACTCGCCGAGGGACTGAAAGAGGAGCGTTCGAATAGTTTCAGCGGCTCTATCGACTACACTGCACAGCTGGGACATTGGCAGTCGAACATTCTGCTCGAGGGATTCTACACAGGCCTCAGCGACGTGTTTGTGCTCGAAGATGTGGGCGTGAACGACGAGGGCTTTGTGATGAAGGAGCGCCGCAACGGTAGCGGAGCAACTGTCTACGGAGTGAACCTCGAAACAAAATTTGCCCACGGAAAGGATGTCTCGGTGCAGCTGGGAGCAACGGCGCAGCGCAGCCGCTACAAAAGCCCCGAAGTGTGGACCGAGGTTGACGGCGAGCTGCTTACAACCAAACGTATGCCCCGCACCCCCGACCTTTACGCTTACCTGACACTGACAACCTCGCCCTTCAAGAATTTCGAGGCGTCGCTCTCGGGTACCTACACAGGAGAGATGATTGTGCCCCACTACGCGGGATTCATAGAGAAGGATCGCATGGAGAACACCCCCGACTTTTGCGACGTTAACCTGAAGCTGAACTACACGTTTGTGCTGCGCGACCACATTAAGCTGCAGCTGAACACAGGCGTGCAGAATATCTTTGACAGCTTCCAGAAAGACCTCGACAAAGGTGAGTTCCGCGACTCGGGATATTTCTATGGCCCCACACAGCCGCGCACCTTCTTCGTGGGAATGAAGATAATGAACTAAGAAAGCCACAGTTGATATTTTGGGCGTTGCAACCACGGTTGCGGCGCCCGTTTCCATTTTCGACGGCGACCGCCGCAGGCCTCGGGAGAAGAAAAAAGTCTCTTTTACAGAAAAAGGGTGCAGTTTTTTGGGTAATTTGCGGATAATGAATTAAATTCGCGGGATTTCTAAAAAACGTACCAAAAAAAGAAGAAAAACATACAAAATAATAAAATGACTTTAAAAAGAATTCTTGCCTTTCTAAGAAGAAGGGACGTTATCAAAACTATCATCGTTACTCTTATTTCGCTTATCATCTGGTGGTTGCCCACAAGCATTTTCGGCATCGAAGGACTCACGATACTGCAGCACCGCGTAATTGCAATCTTTGTGTTTGCCGCACTCATGTGGATTACCGAGACTGTGCCCGCGTGGGTGACGTCTGTGCTGATTATAGTGACAATGTTGCTGACGGTATCGAACAGCGGTATTACTCCGCTCGTGAACTACATTCCCAAAGAGGAACTTGTGAGCTATAAAGCTATTATGTACACATTTGCCGACCAGACAGTAATGCTGTTCCTCGGCGGATTCGTGCTTGCCATCGTTGCGTCGAAGTACGGAGTGGATGTTACTCTTGCACGCGCACTGCTGAAGCCCTTCGGCACACGCTCGAACACTGTGCTTCTGGGCTTTATCATGGTTACTGCATTCTTCTCGATGTTTGTGAGCAACACTGCTACGGCAGCGATGATGCTTACCTTCCTTACCCCCGTGCTTAAAATGTTGCCCCCCGACGGTGGAGGCCGCATTTCGCTTGCGCTTGCAATTCCCATCGGATGTAACATCGGTGGAATCGCAACCCCCATCGGAACACCCCCCAACGGCATTGCGCTCGGCTATCTGAACGACGTCGAGGGCCTGAACTTGGGAATCACCTTCGGAGAGTGGTTCATGGTGATGTTTCCCCTGATGATTACCATTGTGGTAATCGCTTGGTTCATTCTAAAGACCATGTACCCCTTTAAGGCCAAAGAGATTAAGCTCGAAATTAAGGGTGGCGCACGCAACAACTGGCGCACCAACCTTATTTACGTGACCTTTGCAGTGACTATTGCCCTGTGGATGCTCGAAAAGGTGGTGGGAATGAACTCTTACGTGGTTGCGCTTATCCCTGTGGGAGTATTCTGCGCGACGGGTATCTTCAGCACCGACGACCTTAAAGAGATTGAGTGGAGCGTGCTGTGGATGGTTGCCGGAGGTTTCGCGCTGGGCGTGGGAATGGACAAGACCGGCCTTGCAAAGACTCTTGTGGAGGCTATCCCCTTCAACGAGTGGCCCGTGATTGCGGTAATCATCGGTAGCGGATTGCTCTGCTGGGCGCTCTCTACATTTATTTCGAACTCGGCAGCTACGGCTCTTATGGTGCCCATCCTCGCGGCTGTTGGTAAGGGCATGGGCCCCATGCTCGCCGAGACAGGCGGCATCGGTACACTGCTCATCGGTATTGCCCTCTCGGCATCGTTTGCAATGGCTCTGCCTGTGAGTACACCCCCCAACGCCATCGCCTACTCTACGGGCCTTATAACCTCGACACAGATGGCACGCACGGGTATCATCGTGGGTATAATCTCACTCATTCTGGGCTACTCGCTGCTCTTCTTCTTAGGTAATTTGGGATATTTTGCATAAAAAAATAATAGAGACTATGAAAAAAAGTATTTTGACCATCGCCGCTGTGTGCTTCGCACTTTGCGGCTTTGCACAAGAGAAAAAGATTACATTCAAGCCCTACGGCTTTATACGTAACTATGCAGCGTTCGACTCGCGCGCCAACCTGAGCAGCAACAGTGACCAGTTTAACATGATTCCGCTGGACGAGAAGCTCAACAGCTACGGCGACGACCTGAACGAAAAGCCCGACATTCTGTTGCTGAGCATTACCACCCGTCTGGGACTGAACATCACCGGCCCCGAGTTTTTGGGTGCAAAGACCTCGGCAAAGATTGAGTCGGACTTTGCGGGATTCGGCACAAGCAACACTGTGTTGCGCATTCGTCAGGCATACGCAAAGATGGATTGGGAGAAGGATAACCTGCTCGTTGGTCAGGCGTGGCACCCTATGATGGGAGACATGATGCCCGACGTGTTCAGCCTTGCAACAGGTGCGCCTTTCACACCCTTCAGCCGCTCGCCCCAGGTGCGTTACGACCGTCTCGCGGGTAACTTCAAGCTGACAGCTACTGCTCTCTATCAGTTCCAGTATCTGTCGTATGGCCCCAACGCCAACAACCTCGAAAGTTCGACAACATCTTTCGACTATGCTCGCAAGGCTATTGTTCCCGAGCTTTACTTCCAGGCAATGTACAAGAAGGGTGATTTTATGGCCGGCGCAGGTGTGGACATTCTCACACTGAAGCCCCGCACAGAGTACACTGACCGTCTCGGCGAGAATGTTATTTCGAACCAACTTATCACAAGCTTCAGCCCCACAGCATTCTTCTCGTACAAAGAGGGTAACTGGGGCATTAAAGGTCGCGTAACATACGCACAGAATGCATCGCACCTGAACATGCTCAGCGGCTTCGGTGTAACAGAACAAAAATACAACGGCGAGGTTGAATATGGAAGCCTCAAGAGTATCACAGGATGGATAGATGTTACATACAAGCAGCAGTTAAAAAAGGGTACACTCACCTACTGTCTCTTCGGTGGTTACGGAAAGAATCTCGGTTGCGAGGATGACTTTGTGAGCCCCAGCATGATGTATGTGCGCGGTTACAAGAATATCGACAACTTCTGGCGCGTATCGCCCAGCGTGCTCTACACACACAATGCAATGCAGATTGGTCTCGAGTATGAGCCTACAACCGTTGGTTACGGCAAAATGAGAGCCGATGGCAGCGTGGAAAAAGAGCGCGAGGTTACCAACCATAGAATTTGCGCGCTGTTGAAATACAATTTCTAACAACAGACGCCGACAGACAGAAAGTGCGAGGAATTTCATCCTCGCACTTTTTTTATTGTTTCTCTTTCGGGTGGTTCTTGCGATAGAGCTGCCACGTATTCACGGAATTGTGCCACAGGCTGTAGAATCCTCCGGCGATGGAGGTTACGGGCGTCAGGAAGGTGTATGCGAGCCAAATGGCAAAGACTGTATTCTTCTGTCCAAGAGACTGTCCGCCTGCAATGGCGTCGCCGTAGCGACGGCCTACGAAGCGTCCGAAGGCAAACTGCACCACGCAGCAGACGAGCGACACGGCGGCAATGCCCATCTGCACAAAGAACGAAAGGTTGCTGTGTACAATGGATTTTACGGTCATGGCAATGGCGAGCGACAGGGCTACGAGCCACAGATAGAAGGGGAGGTTGCGGCATTTTTTTATCATAAACTCCTTGACCGAGGGGAGGAAACGGCGCACAAGCGAGGCGGCCACCAACGGGCACAGAAGCAGCGGGAACACCTTACCCAGAATGAGCAGGAACGACGAGAAAAAGTCCATTCCCTCGATGGGGTGGGCAATCGTCAGGAAGAGAGGGGCGACAAGTGCAACCGCGAAGTTCATGGTTATCGTGTATGTGAGCAGCGCAGCGGCACTACCACCCAGACGGGCGGTGATTACAGCCGCAGCAGTGGCTGTGGGGCATATGAGGCAGAGCATGAACGACTCTACAAGCACGCGCATCGAAGGGGTGAGCGGCGCAAAGGCTGCCACCAGCGAGAAGAGGATGAAGCTCACAAGCTGAAAGGCGAGCAGTATAAAGTGCCAGCGCTCGAAACGCAGGTCGCGGAAACTTATCTTGCAGAATGTGACGAAGAGCATTGAGAAGATGAGTGCGGGCTGCATGTAGCTGATAATCTCGTTTGCGGCGGCGTGTGTGTCGTCGAAAAAGGGGATGTTTACGTATATGAAGTATGCGGCGATGCCTCCGAGCATGGCAATGGGCAGCGACCAGTCTTTTAGGAATGCGAAAAATTTCATCGTGCTTATTTTTTGCAAAGATAGTTACAAGCGAGCGAGATATACAAAGCTTGCTTGGATATTTCGCAGCGAGCGCAGAAAATCTTATTTAAAGATAATGCAAACGAATGTAACGCAAGCTTGCTTGCAATTACCGACGAGCGCAGCCGAGGTTAGCATTTTGCAAACAACTCTCTCTCGCGTTGTCCCCTCTTAGCCAAGAGGGGGAGTTTATAGTTACCAATGCTTAGCATTATAAACAGCAAAGGTTACTTTCAAAAAATACAGCACTGTCAAAATCACAGGCAACGGCCGCAGTAAAAGGCGCGGAAAAGAGTGTGAAGTTTTTTTGGCGCGCCGTGGCGTGGCTAAACTTACACACTCCCGCGTAGTCTTTCTGCGGGAAAGTTGCCGACAAGCGAGCGACGAACGAGGAACATTTTCGCTTGCGAAAATTTGTGAGCCGAGGAGAGAGTGACTGATTTTGTCTGTGCTGTGCCTTTTGCACCCTTTTGGGCGCCAAAAGGGTGGATAGAAACAAATGCCTATAAAATATCAACCAAAGATTAAGGGTAAAAACTGCCATAGAATACAAAAGTCTGCATCTAATTTTCGTAATCCACCAACAATCATATTCCTCACACACTGCCAATAAACATTTTGAGGTTGCCAAATGGCAACCTCAAAATATACTATTTGTCGTAATTCTCCTTCAGAAACTGCAACCCCTGTCGGTAGCCCTCGAATCCCAGCCCGCAGATGGTGCGGTGGGCGTAAAGAGAGACGTAAGAGAATTGCCTGAATGCCTCGCGGGTGGAAATATCTGTAAGATGCACCTCCACAGTGGGCAGCGCCACAGCCTTGAGGGCGTCGAGAATGGCGACACTTGTGTGGGTGTAGGCCGCAGGATTGATGAGAATTGCATCCATGCGGTTGTAGGCACCCTGAATGGCATCGACAATGGCACCCTCGTGGTTGGACTGGAAAAGCTCTACCTCGATGCCCAGTTCACGGGCGCTCTCGCGGATGAGCTCTTGCAGTGCCGCAAAGTTCTGCGAGCCATAGAGGGCGGGCTCGCGAAGGCCCAACAGATTGAGGTTGGGGCCGTTGATTACTAATACTTTCATCGTCTGCTAAATTATTTCTGCGTATGTTCCGAAATATTTAAATTGCTCGCCGCAGTTGTTGAGCTCGCACATTACCGACAAGAATTCGGGGCTGTAGACTGAGGCCTCGATGTCGAAATAGAAGCGGTACTCGAACTCGCGCTCGGGTATCTGGCGACTCTCGAGTTTAACAAGATTCACACCCGTTGCGTTGAAACGAGAAAGGATGCGGAAGAGTGTGCCGGGGCGGTTGGGAATGAGCATCATGATGCTTGTACGGTTGGCACCCGAGTATATTTGCGGAGTCTTTGAGATGCAGATGAAGCGTGTGTAGTTGTTGTCGCGGTTCTGAACAGCACTCTTTAACACCTGCAACTGATAAAGCTCGGAGCAGAGACGCGAAGAGATTGAGGCCTTGCTCTTGTCCTCGGACTGCGCAACCATGCGGGCAGCCTCGGCGGTGTTCTCCACGGGGATTATGCGCACGTCCTTGAGCGAGGCGAGAAACTCGGAGCACTGGCTGATTGCCTGCTGATGAGAATATATTTCGCGGATGTCCTCGAGCTTGGCTCCCGGCTGCACAAGAAGAGAGTGGTCGATTTTGAGACGTACGCTGCGCACGATGCTCAGATTGTGCTCGCCCAGAAGGTCATAGATGGCATTTACCGAGCCTGCGAGAGAGTTCTCGATGGGCAGCACTCCATACTCGCAGAGGCCCGAGTCGACTGCGCTGAACACATTTCTGAAACTGTTGACGAACATAATTTCGGGAAGGTCGAAGAGACGCTCGGCGGCAAAGTGGGCGTAGGCACCCTCGCATCCTGCACAAGCTACCGATGCGCGCTTGGGGAAGGGCATGGGAGGCCTTGAGGTAATCTCCTTTATCTGCTGGAAAAAGTCGGCATCCTGCGAGAGCATTCTTGTCTGGTAGGACTCACTGAGATCGAAGATTGTGCGGTAGAGCGAACGTCCGTAACCCTCGAATTCGGGGCCCAGTTGCTTGGAGATATTCTGCAACACTGCGCGGGCACGCGAGGGGTGGTAGACTACCATATTGTTTGCTTTCTTATATAGTGCAATGTCGGTAACGACCTGCATTCTTTCGGCGAAAAGACGACACATTTCGCTGTCGATGTTATCTATCTTACTGCGTAATTCGTCTAAGTTCATAGTATTTGTTTTTATATTGGTTTTTAATAACGTTAAAGTGTATCATTTGGTTGCATCCTCTACCTTTCCACCGAGAGCGGCAAAATCGTCGAAGAAGAGGGGGTAGGACTTTGCCACACATTCGGCGCCGTTGATGATAGTCTCGCCGCGGGCAATGGTAGAGAGTATCGCCGCGGACATTGCGATGCGATGGTCGCCGAAACTGTCCACAGGCTCTGTTGCCACTGCCTCGCCACCGGTGACTGCGTATGTATCCTCGCCAATCTCCGAGGAGATTCCGAACGAGCGCAAGAGTGTCTGCATGGCTGCGAGGCGGTCGCTCTCTTTGTAGCGCAGACGGCCCACGTGGGTGAAGAGCGTCGTTCCCTGCGCGGCAGCAGCTGCCACAGAGAGGATGGGCACAAGGTCGGGAGTATCGACGCAATCGAGTTCGGCACCATGCAACTGCGAGGGGTAGGCAACGATTCCTTCGTCGGTGAAGCGAATATCGGCGCCCATGCGACGAAGATGCTCGACAATGTAGCGGTCGCCCTGCAAAGATTCTGCATTCATTCCGCAGACGGTCACGGGGTTGCGTCCAATGACGCCCGCCACCAGCCAGAAGGCTGCGGCCGACCAGTCGCCCTCGACACGAAGGCCCGCGGGAACATTATATTTCTGCGGAGCGGGAATATAAAAGCCACCCACGCGCTGCTCCACGGTGATTCCCGAGAGGCGCAGTGCGTCGAGTGTCATTCCCACATACGAGGCGCTTGTAAGCTCGCCTATGATATTGAGGTTGCTTGGCTGTGACAAGAGGGGAAGCGCAAAGAGCAGTCCCGTGAAATATTGCGAGGAAATGTCGCCCGCAAGTGAGTATTCGCCACCCGCAAGCCGGCCCTTGCATGTGAGGGGAAGATGGGCATCGCCAGCGTGCTCTATAATTTCGACACCGTGAGCCGTAAGAGCCTCGCACAGAGGCTGCATGGGGCGCTGGGGCAGCTTGCCCTTGCCTGTGAGGGTGGCATCGGCACCAAGAGCCGCGGCTACAGGCAGCAGGAAACGCAGTGTGGAGCCGCTCTCGCCACAGGGAAGCTCGCCACCCTTGCAGCGTTTGACGGGCACTACGTCGAACGCTCCGTCAGTGTATTTTATAGATGCTCCCAGGGCATTCAGGGAGTGCATCGTTGCATAGAGGTCGTCGTTCAGGGTGTCGCACGCAACCTTCGAAGGAGCCTCGGCGAGGGCCGCGCAGATGAGCAGACGATGGGCCTGAGACTTTGACGGGGGAGGAGTAACAGCCCCGGCCAACATTCCCGAAACTCTTTTATCCATAGTCTAAAGTATCTGTTTCAGTTTCACAAGAACCTCGTCGACGGGCATTGTCACAAGGTCGCAATCGCCTATCGCACGGGGGAGCACCAGTGTGAGGTTGCCGCCGCGACGCTTCTTGTCGGAGAGAATAACGTCGAAAAGCTGCTCGGCAGTGTAGGGGCAATCGAGATTGAAATTGTAACGTTCGAGCAGAGCCGTAAGCTCTTTCTCGACGTCGGCAAGGCCACACAAGGGGGCAAATTTCGCAGCAATAACCATTCCTTTTGCCACCGCCGCGCCGTGAGAGACTGTGAAATTGCTCAGTTTCTCTATTGCGTGGCCAAATGTGTGTCCGAAATTGAGTAGGCCGCGCTTGCCGTTGTCAAACTCGTCCTCTTGCACCACGTCGCGCTTAATCTCTACGCAGCGCGCAACAACCTCTATCCTGTCGAAGGGGGGCGTTTGCAGCTTTTCGTAGAGCGCAGCATCGAGTATCACTCCATATTTTACAACCTCGGCACAGCCGTCGCGGTAGACGTCGGCCGAGAGTGTGTCCATGAGGGTCGTGTCGCAGCATACGAGACGAGGCTGATAGAAGGCCCCCACAAGATTCTTTCCTGCGGGAATGTCTATCGCTGTCTTTCCGCCCACAGAGCTGTCCACGGCTGCGAGCAGCGTCGTTGGCACCTGAATGTAGGCGATTCCACGCAGATAGAGTGAGGCGGAGAGGCCTCCGAGGTCGCCCACCACTCCACCGCCGAAGGCGATGAGGGCATCGCTGCGTGTGAGCCTGTTACGGGCCATAAAGTTGAGGAAGGCAAGCATATTCTCGGCCGATTTTGACTCTTCGCCTGCCGGAATCACATATTTGCAGACATCGTAGCCGGCGGCCGAAAGTTCCGAAACTATTCTGTCGCCGTAGAGGGAATCGACGTTGCTGTCGGTGAGCAGCGCCAGACGGCACTCGCCCAACAATTCGCGCACGTAGCCTCCCAGGCGGGAGAGCGCGCCGTCGCCTATTATAATGTCGTAGCTGCGCGAGGCCGCTACGTGTATTTTTTTGTATGAAGATAATTCTTTCATCCTTCGGATTGTTCTTTTGCGATGCGTCCGTCGCGCAGCAGACTGCACAATGTCTGTGCATCGTCGTCGGCGATTGCGTCGCGATATTGCTGCAAAGAGTTAATTATTCTGTCGAGCTCGCCTAGTAACGGCTCTTTGTTGGCGAGGAAAAGCTCGGTCCACATATTTTCGTTGAGACGCGCCACCCTTGTGAGGTCGCGGAAACTGCCGGCACTGTAGCCATGATGCTTCTGAGCCGTGGGGCTTTTCACAAAGGCATTGGAGACCACGTGACACAACTGCGAAGTATAGGCAATCATCGCATCGTGATTCTCGGCGGTCGACACTACCAGCTGTTTGAATTCAAGGGGAGCGAGCGACTCTTTTACTCTTTCGAGAAGCTCATTGTCATCGTGCACGGGCGGAACGACTATCATCGAAGCGCCTTTGAAGAGCGTCGCACGAGCGTGCTTGAGGCCCGAATATTGCAATCCTGCCATCGGGTGTCCGCCCACGAATGTAAAGCCGTAGCGGGCAGCCGCCTCGAAGCCTACGCGGCAAATTTCCTGCTTCACTCCGCAAATATCCATCACAAGAGCCGAAGAGGGAATCGCCGATGCATTCTCGGCAAGAAAGGCTATCATTGCCTTGGGCGTTGCCGCGAGGATTATAAGGTCGCAGGCAGGGTAACGCTCGGGGCAGAAAATGTCGTCGATGACGCTGTTGAGCTTTGCGTGTCCCAAAATAGTAGAGTCTGTATCGTAGCCGTACACAATGTGTCCGGCAGCCTTATAGGCCATCGCCACCGATCCACCTATAAGGCCCAAGCCTACAACTCCTATTTTCATGTCTCTACTTTGTGAGGAACTCACGCATCGCCTGAACATTCTTTGCAACATCGGCAAACTGCTCGGGGGTGAGCGACTGAGCACCGTCGCACAATGCGCAGGCGGGGTTGTTGTGTACCTCGATGATGAGGGCGTCGGCACCGGCAACGGTTGCTGCACAAGCCATGGGCTTCACAAGGCTCGCAACGCCTGTCGCATGGCTGGGGTCGACAACCACGGGGAGGTGGGTGAGTTTGTGGAGCATG
>JAFYPH010000023.1 GCA_017547585.1 Bacteroidaceae bacterium
GGTAGTCCCGAGTCTGCTAAAGAGGTGTGGTATAAATAAAAAAGAGACATCCGTTTGGATGTCTCTTGGTAGCGCCTACGGGAATCGAACCCGTGTTCCATGCGTGAGAGGCATGTGTCCTAGCCGCTAGACGAAAGCGCCATTTTGCAAAAACAGTTGAGCGGAAGCTGGGGGATTCGAACCCCCGGTACGGTAACCCGTACGGCAGTTTAGCAAACTGCTGGTTTCAGCCACTCACCCAAACTTCCTTGTTTGCGAAGGACTCAACCTTGTTTTGCGATGCAAAGGTAGAACTATTCATTGAAAAATGCAAGCATTGCAGAGAATATTTTTCAAAAAAGTGCTTTTTTCGGTCTTTGCGACTGTTTTTAGCCTGCATTCTTTTAAAAAAAGAGCCGGATTTTATATATTTGTCGAGACTAACGAAGATTATATGTCAATAGAGATTATAAGATACGACGAGGGCCGCAAGGAGCAGTGGGACGCTTTTGTAAGGGTGTCGAGGAACGGCACTTTCCTTTTCGAGCGCAATTATATGGACTATCATAGTGACAGATTCGTCGATTGTTCGCTGATGGTGTTTAACGACGGCAATCTTTGTGCGCTCTTTCCCGCGACGCTCAACGAGGGCAGGCTCGCGGTTGTTTCTCATGGGGGGCTGACGTATGGCAGTTTCATTGTCGATGCAACCGTCACCGCAGCTTTGATGTTGCAGATATTTTCGTCGGTCATCGAATATTACCGCGACGCGACGGTGGCAAAAAAGATTCTCTATAAGCCTATTCCTTATATATATAGTCAGTATCCGGCCGAGGAGGACCTCTATGCGCTCTTTAGATGCGGCGCAAGGCTCGTCGAGCGTAAAATATCTTCGACCATAAAGCTGGGCGATCCTTTGCCTTTCAAAGGACGCAGAAAACTTACGGCTGCAATGAAGAGTCGTCTGCAGATTGTCGAGGATGATAATTTCGCGGCTTTTTGGGAGGTGCTCACAGCGAGACTCGTGAACAAATACGAGGTCCGTCCCGTGCATACGCTGGACGAAATTGAGCTTCTCTACAGCCGTTTCCCCGAAAATATAAGGCTTTTCAGGGTGGTCGACGCTGCGGGCGCGACGCTGGGCGGTGTTGTAATGTATCTGATGAAAAATGTGGTGCACACGCAATATACGGGTACCACCGACGAGGGTCGCCGCATAGGTGTTCTTGACCATCTTTACGCGTACCTTATTAAAGAGCGTTTCGCGGCGTTTGAGTTTCTCGATTTTGGAATTTCTACCGAACAGGATGGCAGCGTGCTCAACGAGGGGCTCATTGCCCAGAAAGAGGGGCTCGGCGGCAGGGGAGTGGTGTACGACACCTACGAGGTTGACCTATAATCTTTTATCCTTTTGAATTCCAAAAGTTAATGTACATTTCTGCTACGCGGCGGTAGTCGTGGTGCTTTTTCACGAGCGTGTAGCTCTCCTTTTGCATGCGGCCGATGTTCTCGGGCGCAAGTACCAGTTGTTCCAATTTTTTGTAGACATCCTCTTCGTCGGGGATTACGTTAACCATCGGGCGCAGCTCCTTTTCGTCGAGAAGCTCGTAGTACTCTTCCTCGGCGCCTCCGACAACTATTTTCCCTTTGGCGAGTGCCAGCAGGGCGTTCATTCCCGGCGAATAGCCGTATAGCTGGTCCAAAAGCACGTCGCAATCTTCTACCATTTTTGAATACTCCTCGAAGGGGACGCTCTCGGCCTTCAGAATTTCGCATCTGTCGGGGTAGTCCTCTTTTATTCTCTGCAGTGCGCGCAGCATGATGTCCGTGCCCTTATATTGGCTGCGACTCTTCTGAATGCCTATGAAAAATTTTACTTTCCCATCCTTGCGCTCGGCGGGCGGAGTGGTGCCATCGAGGTTCATGGGCATGGGAATATAAGTGAGCTTGTCACCGTACTTTTTCTTGTATGCAGTGTGATATTCGTACATTCCCGCAACGATTCCGTCGCAGTCGTCGGCTATCGTGTAGTTCAGTCGCTCCTTTGCTGTTCCTCCGCTCCAGTCGTTTATATGCTCGCGGGTGCTCTCGTTGTCTATTGCCCTGTCGCCTATGTTAAAATCGGAGTAACGGAAGGTCTTTCTGTCTGTTCCGGCCTTCACCCATAGTGCGTCCATGCCCATTGCTCCCAAAAACACCTTGCCGTTGTTGCGGCGCAGATAGCTGTAGAATGGGGCGATGCGCTCGGCCTTAAGCTCAAGAAACATTGGGTTTATGAGCTGCACAATGTCGTAGCCGCGCATGCGGGGCAGAAGCGAGATTGCCTTGCACAGGTAGCGAATGCCGGCGAGGGGCTTGCCTTCGTCGCGCACAAGGGAGATGTCGCGGCGGTAGTTTTTCCAAAAGTCGCCGTTGCTCAATACGCACACTTCGTGTCCGGTCTTGCGCAGTCCCTCGGCAAGAGTCCAATGGACGTTGCTGTATTCGCCTATGAGTAGTATCTTCATCTTTTCTGTGGTTTTTGCGATGGGAGTATGGTACGCAGCAGCCTCAATCCTCGGCTGCTGTTGGCGAGTGCGGCGAAAAGCCTGTATTTCAACGAATAATTCTTTGTGGGCAGCGGGTAGAGTCCCAAAGTGTGCAGCTTGCTGCGGCAGATGCTCTCTGTCTCTGCGGCGCTTTTTCCATTGTAGAAAATGTTCAGCAGTGTGTCTACGGTGAGCATGGCCAGCTTGCGGTCGAGTGCCGCGCGCCGGGTGGTTGTGCATTCCTTCTCGGTGGCGAGGCGAAAATCGACCACTCGCTTCAGCAGGCTGAAAAGGTCGTTTATTCTCTTCTCTTCGTGGCGTGCGTTGCTGTTGGTGGTGATGGAGCCTCCTCGCTGATAGTAGTTGTATGCGGTGACGTTGCTCACGATGAGGCTCTCGCCGTAGTGGTAGATTTTTATGTTGAAATCTTCGTCCTCGTGCAGCACCCCCTCGGCAAAATGTATATTGTGGGCGGTGGCCACTGCTCTTTTGAAAATATATACGCAGGGGCTTCCGCTCAGGTTATTTTGCGACACATATTCGGCTCCACTTGCATAGATGCGTCTCTTTGCGGGTGCTTTTGCCGGTTGCAGCATCTGCTCCTCTGTGTGGCAGATTCTGTAGCCATGCTGCAGAATGTCGGGCTTTTCGCTTTTCAGCAGTCGTGCTAGTCGGCCGAAGCTGTCGGGGACGAGCGAGTCGTCGGCGTCGACGAACTGAATATATTCGCCTTGCGCCTCGTCGATGCCTCGGTTGCGCGCGGCTCCCGGGCCTCCGTTGCTGCTCTTTATCAGCCTCACATTTGCAGGGGCGAACGGGCCGACGACCCATTCGGGTGGGGCGTCGCTGCCGTCGTCCACTATAAGAATCTCATAATCCTCGACGTCGATGCCCTGCGCAACGATGCTTGCGACGCATCTTTGCAGATATTCTCGCTGCAGGTTATAGTGGGGGATTATGAAGGAAATAAGCATGGTGGTTGTTTAGCACAATTTCTTGTGCATCAATGCTATGAGTTTGCAATGGAATTTTGCTCCCAGCAGGGCAAAGGGTATGAATTTTAATTTGCGCTTCAGGGGGATATCCATCTTGAAGAGTGTCTGAATGTCAATCTTTGCCCCTTTAATCTCGTCGAACGCGCTGTTCTTCTCTTTGGCAGTGCCGTCCGAGCACCTCATAAGGTCGGTGAGTGTGTCGAGCGTAGTCAGCAATATTTCGTCGGACTCGGGAATGAGGTTGTACTCTTTCCTCACCTTGTGGTACAGGATGGCCTTGTTGCGGTAAAGATAGTACTGCGACTTGAACGAATAGCTGCGTGTGATTCCGTCGTTGTGGGCATAATAGTAATAGATGCCTCCGTCCGAGTAGTAGACGCTGTCGCAATTCTCGTAGAGTGTGGGGGTGACGAAAAGATCCTCAAAAACTTCGCCCTCGGGGTAGCGGGTGAAGAAGAATCTGTCGGCGCGGTAGATTTTGTTCCAAGCGTAGCAGTGCTCGTAGGCCTTGCGCTTGATGTAGTCGATGAAAATCTCGCGGTTGCCCGACACCTTTTCGGCGTTGAAGGTAACAATGTGGCTCTGCGGCGATTCGTAGTGAACATTCACGGGAAATTCGAGAATGTCAATGTCGGGGTTCGCCTGCAGTATTCTCATATTGTAGTAGTATGTTCCCGAAGCAACGGTGTCGTCGCCGTCCACAAAGGTAATATATTCGCCCTGGGCCACTGCAAGGCCGGCGTTGCGCGCCGACGAGAGTCCGCCATTTTTCTTGTGGATAACCTTCACTTTGTCGCACTCCTGAGCGTAGCGGTCGCATATTGCGCCGCAGTTGTCGGGCGAGCCGTCGTCCACAAGGATAAGCTCAAAGTCGGTGTACGTCTGCAGCAGGATGCTCTCGATGCAGCTTTGCAGGTGCCTGCGCACTTTATAGACCGGTACTATGATGCTTAGTTTCATCTCTTTAATAGGCTTTTTATTACTTTTTGTGGCTTTTGTCTGCAAACGGAACAGCCTGCCGGCGTATTCCACGGCAAATGTCGCGCCTGTTTGCAGCTAATTGCAAAGATAAACAATATTGAATAATTTTTAACTATAATCCCTTTTTTATTTACAATAATTGGAAATCTTTTGTTTGTGGTTTCGGCATTAGGGTAAAAATCACTATCTTCGCATCTTTAAAAACAGATACTCGGCAAACACAAAATGGTAGAAGAGGAGAAAAACGACAAAAAGGAATCGAATGGATACGAGCGCGCCATAAAATACATGGGTGTATTTGGTGGCACGCAGAGCTTTGCCATTCTGCTGGGTATCGTAAAGACCAAATTTGCAGCGAAGCTGCTGGGCGCTTCGGGTCTGGGAATGATTGCAATGTACAATCGTACGTTGCAGATGCTCAGTGATTTTACCAATCTCAGCCTTTCGTTCAGCGCCGTACGTCAGATAGCCGAGGCCCACGAAGAGGGCAACAGCGCCAAGCTGCACCATTGGATAAAGGTGCTGCGCAGTTGGGCTTTTCTTACGGCCGTGGCGGGAGTCCTTCTCTCCATTGCCCTGTATCCTTTCCTGGGAGAGTGGGTGTTCGAGGGTAACGACTACTACACGTCGCGCTTTTTGCTGCTCTCGCCTGTGGTGGGCTTCATGGCAGTGATTGGCTGCGAACTTGCCATACTTAAGGGCGTGCACAGCCTCTATAAGGTAGCAAAATACACTCTGTGGACTTCGTTGGGCGGCGTTGCCGTCTCGGTGCCTTTCTATTTTGTGATGGGCATTGCCGGCATTTTCCCCTCCATATTCCTCACCTCTTTGTTGCAGATGGTGGTGCTCTTGTGCTATTCTGTGCCTTTGTACCCCTATCGCATAGCCCCCTTCTCGCGCAAAATATTGCGCGATGGCCTGGGAATGGTAAAGTTTGGCATTGGTTATATATTTGCAGCAATAATGGGCTCGGGCTCAATGTGGCTCGTCTGTCGAATGCTTCTCGACATTGGCAGCAACAGCGTCGTGGGCTTCTTCTCCACAGGATATTTTCTCATGAATCTTCTGCCGGGAATATTGTTCGCCGCCATCGACTCCGATTTTTACCCCCGTCTCTCGGCCACCAATAAAGATGTTGCAAACACCAATCGCCTGGTGAACGAGCAGGCCGAAGTGCAGCTGCTGATACAGGCGCCGATGCTTTTGGCCTATTCGCTGGCGTTGCCGCTATTGGTGCCTCTTTTCTACGACGCCGAGCTTGCGATTGCTGTGCCGATGACGCAGGTGGCAATGTTTGGAATGCTTGTGCGCACGATGACTTTCCCAATGTCCTATCTTCCTTTGTCGCACGGCGACTCGAAAATATATATGATTCAAGAGGGTATCTACGACCTTCTGTTTGCGCTCTTCGTGGTTGCCGGTTACAAGATTGCCGGTCTTTTGGGCGTGGGCGCGGCGATGGCTGCGGCCTTTGTACTCGATTGGGTGGTTGTTTACCTTTTCGCCCGTAACAAATACTCTTTCCGTTTCGCGTCGGGAATATATGCTTGCTTTGCGTTGCAGGCGCTGATATTCGTGATTATGATGGTCGCCATGCGTGTGTACGAGAGTGGCTGGGGATATTGGTGCTGCGGACTTGCGTGTGTACTGCTCTCGTCGTTGCTCTCCCTCTATTTCCTGTCGAAAAGGATGAGCTACGTGGGACGTTTGTTGAACCGCATTAAACGTGTGCTGCGATGGTAAAGAGGGTTTCGGTGTTGGTTGCCGTGCACAATAGTGCCCAATGGTTGCCGCGGTGTCTCGACTCCTTGTGTTCGCAGAGCTACGGCAATGTAGAGGTTGTCTGCGTGGACGATGCGTCGAGCGACGGCTCTGCTGCGATTATCGACGACTACTGCGCGAAATACGACTTTGTGAAAAAGGTTACTCTTGCTGTTAATAGCGGCCCTGCGGTGGCGCGCAACGAGGCCTTCTGTGTTTGCACGGGCGATTATATAACCATTCTCGACAGCGACGACTGGCTCTCGGCCGACGCGCTTGAGCGTGCGGCTGCGGTGCTCGACCGATACGAGGATACTGCCTCGGTGCTTCTGCGCATGGTGTTCCACGACGAAGCGACGGGCAGCGAGAGAGATTTTGTAAACAGCTGCTCGGCCGATGTTCTCGACGGCGAGGATGCGATGCGTCTGGCGCTCGATTGGGACATCCACGGGCTGTATGTGGCGCGCCGCGAACTTTACGAAAAATTCCCCTTCGACACGGCGAGCTTCCTCTACAGCGACGATAATACCGCCCGCCGACACTATCTTCATTCGGGAAAAGTGCGTTTCTGCGACGGAGTTTATTACTATTTTCAGCGTGCGGGAAGCATGATGCACAACCCCGGAATACACTACGCCGATTGGATGGAGGCTACTGCAAGCCTCAAGCAGATGCTTGTCGAGGAGCAACAGCCCGACACATATATTAATCACATAGAGGCCCGCCTGTGGCAGAATATTGTGGCTGTTGCCGGATACTATTGGAGGTACGGCCACACGCTCACAAAGGAGCAGCGAGCATCGTTGCTGGGCCGCATAGAGAAGCACCATGCGGCCGCCGAGACGCACAGACTGCCGCTGTCGTTGAAAATGAAATTCGGCTTTCTGCCTTTTAAATGGAGTTTCGCCCTGTTCATGATACAGGCGCGCATATATTTCTATCTACGAAAAGCAATAAAAGGAATATGAGCAGATATCTGAAGATACTTTTGTTGCTGTTACCCTTGCAGTTGTCGAGCGTTACGGCGCGTGCCGACGGTGGTGATTTTTCTCTGCCTTTCGACTTTCCCGTGCTCTTCAGCGGCAATTTCGCCGAACTGCGCTCCAACCACTTTCATGGTGGTGTCGATTTTAAGACTCAGGGTGTCATCGGAAAGCCCGTTCACGCAGTTGCCGACGGCTACGTCTCGCGCGTGACGGTCACTCCCGGCGGCTACGGAAACGCAATGTATGTTACCCACTACAATGGATACACTACCGTGCACGGACATCTTGAAAAATTTATGCCCGCGATTGAGCGCCTCGTGCGCGAACGCCAATATAAGGACGAAACTTTCGCGGTGGATATCTCTTTCGGGCAGGATGAGTTTCCCGTTCGTCGCGGCGACGTAATTTCGCTCAGCGGAAACACCGGCTACTCTTTCGGCCCGCATCTGCATTTCGAAGTGCGCGAGACAGAGAGCAACGAGCTTGTGAATCCCCTCTTTTTCTACAAAAATCATGTGCGCGACACGAAGGCTCCCAAGGCCTACGAGGTTGCCCTCTATCCACGACCCGGAAAGGGTAGTGTGAACAAGGGCACCAAGCGCTGCACACGCAAAATAAACGGCACCACCATAGGCGACACCCTGCGTGCGTGGGGCGACATTGGCTTCGGCGTCAAGGCCTACGACTATATGGACAACACCTCCAACAACTACGGCGTCTATCGCACGGAGCTTTTGGTGGACGACTCCCTGCTCTTCTCCTCGACGATGGACAGGGTGGCCTTCTCCGAGAATCGCCTGATAAACGCCTGGGTCGACTACGAAGCATACTACAATCGCGGCGAGTGGTACATGCGCTCCCATCTGCTCGACAACAACCCCTTGCGACTGCTGTCGGTGGACGAGAATCGCGGCTGGCTGCGTGTGGACGAAGGGCGTCTCTACCGAGTGGAGTACATTCTCGCCGACATTCACGGAAACGTCAGTCGCTATAAATTTTACGTAAAGGGCGAGCGTTGCGACATTCAGCAGATAAACTCGCGCGCGGCGCAATATTTCCGTTGGGACGTCGACAACGAACTGCGCGACCTTGGAATGCGCCTGAAGATTCCCAAAGGCGAGCTTTTCGAGGATGCGGCGTTGCGCGTCGAGCGCACCGAGCAGCCCGATGCCCTCTCGGACAGATACAACCTCAACGGCGTCACGCATCCTCTGTGGCGCGGTTGCGAATTGAGCATACGCATGAAAAAGATTCCCGCCGAGGGAATAGAAAAATGCTACATAAAATATGTGCGCGGCCGTGGCGGCTACGGCGTCGGCGGAGTATACGAGAATGGCTGGATGAAGGCCGACGTCTCTTCGCTCGGCTGCTACGAGGTTGCCATCGACACAGTTGCCCCCGTCGTTCGCCCCGTGAACGAGAAGCAGTGGGCGCGCAGCGGCACTCTCTCATTCTATATGAGCGACAGCGAGACAGGCGTCAAGAGCTATAAAGGATACATTGACGGCCACTTCCGACTCTTCAAGTTCAGCTCCAAGAATGTGCGACTCACGTGCAACCTCAAGGCCGAGGGCGTTTCCCGCGGCACACACTCGCTGCGTCTGGTGGTCACCGACAGGGCCGGCAACGAGACGGTAATAGAAAAAACATTTAAATATTAATTATACGACTATGAAAAAAATCTTTTTGACAATGTTTGCCCTCATGATGCTAGCAACAGCATCCGAGGCGTGTACAAACTTCCTCGTCGGTAAAAAAGCTTCGGCCGACGGCTCGGTGTTCATCACTTACAGTTGCGACAGCTACGGAATGAACGGATTCCTCTATCACTTCCCCGCCGCCGTGCACCCCGAGGGCACCATGCGCGACCTCTACGATTGGGAGGAGCAGCGCTACTTGGGCTCAATCCCCGAGGCTCGTCAGACATACAATGTCATTGGTAACATCAATGAGTTTCAGGTGGCCATCGCCGAGACAACCTTCGGTGGCCGCGAAGAGCTCATCGACACCACAGGAATCATGGACTACGGCAGCCTGATGCACGTGGCTCTGCAGCGCTCAAAGACAGCGCGCGAGGCTATCAATGTGATAACCTCTCTCTGCAACGAGTATGGCTATTGCAGTTCGGGCGAGAGCTTCTCTATTGCCGATCCCGACGAAGCGTGGATTCTCGAAATCGTAGGTAAAGGTGGCATCGAGAAGGGTGCCGTGTGGGTAGCCGTGCGCATCCCCGACGACTGCATTTCGGCTCACGCCAACCAGTCGCGCATCCACAAGTTCAATATGAAGGACAAAGAGAATGTAATGTACTCCAAAGATGTTGTCTCTTTTGCACGCAAGCAGGGCTACTTCTCGGGCAAAGACGAGGACTTCAACTTCGCCGCAGCCTACTGCCCCTTCGACTTCGGCGGCCTTCGCTACTGCGATGCACGCGTGTGGAGCTTCTTCAATATGTTCGGCGAAGAGGACATGAACAAATACCTCGATTGGGCCAAGGGCGACGCAACAGCTACTGCAATTCCCCTTTACATGAAGCCCAAAAAGCCCCTCTCGTTGCAGGATGTGCAGAATGGAATGCGCGACCACTACGAGGGCACTCCCTTCGACCTTTCGGGTGAGCTCGGTGGCGGAATGTTTGACATGCCCTATCGTCTCTCTCCTCTCAGCTTCGAGGTCGATGGCGTAAAATATTTCAACGAGCGCCCCATTTCAACCTTCCAGTCGGCTTTTGTGTTTGTAGCACAGATGCGCCGCTCATTGCCCGACGCTGTTGGTGGAGTGCTGTGGTTCGGTTGCGACGATGCTGACATGATGATCTACACTCCCGTATACTGTTGCACTGACCGCGTGCCCGACTGCTACGCACAGGAGTACGCCGACCCCGTTACATTCTCGTGGAAATCATCATATTGGGTGTTCAACTGGGTGGCAAACATGGTGTACCCCAAATACTCGCTTGTAATCGACGACCTTCGTCGCGTGCAGCGTGGCTTTGAGAATCGCACCATCGAAGAGTGCCAGGCTCTCGAGACCGAGATTGCTAAAAACTACAAAGGCTCGCCCGCATACGCCAAGAAGGTGCTCACCGACTACACCTGTCGCGTGGCCGAGGATGCCCTCGCCGAGTGGAAAAAGTTTGCCGAGTATATGATTGTAAAGTACAACGACTTTGCCATCAAGCCCGAGAAGAACGGAAAGTTCGAGCGCACCCCTTCGGGTGTTGGAGTCCCGGTGAAACGCCCCGGCTACCCCAAGGCCTATCTGAAGGAATATGTTAGACAGACAGGCGATAAATATGTAATTCCTGCCAACAAGTAAAAAAATATTTTGTACTTTTGCACAGAAATTCAACTTAAAAAGAAATATGGATAACGAATTGATTAAAATGGTGACAGAAAAGGCCAACGAGTGGCTTTCACCTGCATACGACGAAGAGACACGCAAAGAGGTTCAGGCTATGCTTGACAGCGAGGACAAGACCGCTCTTGTCGATGCTTTCTACAAAGATTTGGAATTTGGAACAGGTGGCTTGCGCGGAATCATGGGTGCAGGTAGCAACCGCATGAATATCTATACAGTAGGTAAGGCTACACAGGGCCTTGCAAACTACCTTAACATCTGTTTCAAAGATAAAGAGCAGATATCTGTTGTAGTGGGCCACGATTGCCGCAACAACAGCCGTCTCTTTGCCGAGATTTCAGCAAACATCTTCTCGGCCAACGGCATTAAAGTATATCTTTTCGAGGACCTTCGTCCCACACCCGAAATCTCATTTGCCATCCGTCACCTTGGTTGCCAGAGTGGTGTTAACATCACAGCCAGCCACAACCCCAAGGAGTACAATGGCTACAAAGCTTACTGGGACGATGGCGCACAGATGCTTGCTCCCCACGATGTAAATACTATCAAGCACGTAGAGAGCGTGAAGGTAGAGGATATCAAGTTCCAGGGTAACCCCGCACTCATCGAGGTTATCGGCGAGGATGTTGATAATGCATTCCTCGATGAGGTTAAGACTCTTATCATCGACCCCGAGGTTATTGCACGCCACAAGGATCTTAAGATTGTCTACACTCCCATCCACGGTTGCGGACGTGTACTTATTCCCTCATCGTTGCGTCGTTGGGGCTTCGAGAATATCCACTGCGTAGAGGAGCAGATGATTAAGGATGGTAATTTCCCCACAGTAGTCTCTCCCAACCCCGAGAACCCCGAGGCAATGACAATGGCTATCAACCTTGCAAAGGAGATTGACGCCGACCTTGTGATGGCTTCCGACCCCGATGCCGACCGTTTGGCAATCTCTTGCAAGAACAGCAATGGCGAGTGGATGATTATCAATGGTAACCAGACCTGTATGATGTTCCTTTACTACATCATTACACAGTACACAAAGCTCGGCAAGATGACAGGCAAAGAGTTTGTTGTAAAGACAATCGTAACAACAGAGGTTATCAAGAACATCGCCGAGAAGAACAACCTCAAGATGTACGACTGCTACACAGGCTTCAAGTGGATTGCAAAGGTTATCCGCGACAACGAGGGCATAGCAAAATACATCGGTGGTGGTGAAGAGAGCTTCGGCTTCCTCGCCGAGGATTTCTGCCGCGACAAGGATGCAGTTTCAGCTTGCAGCCTCATCGCCGAGGTTGCTGCATGGGCAAAGGACAACGGTAAGACTCTCTACGAACTTCTGCTCGACATTTATGTAGAGTATGGCTTCTCAAAGGAGATTACAGTGAACGTTGTTAAGCCCGGAAAGAGCGGTGCCGACGAAATCCGCCAGATGATGGAGGACTTCCGTGCCAACCCCTTGAAGACAATGGCAGGCGAGCCTGTTGTTGCTTACAAAGACTTCAAGGCGTTGAAGCAGATTGACGAGAATGGTAACGTTACCGACCTTGACATGCCCGAGGCATCAAACGTGCTTCAGTACTTCACAGCTTCCGGTCACAAGGTATCTGTACGTCCTTCGGGAACAGAGCCCAAGATTAAGTTCTATATGGAGGCTAAGGCTACAATGAACAGCCGCGAGGATATCGTTGCTGCAACAGCTGCTGCCGATGCTGTTATTGAGCAGATGAAGCAGGCTATGGGTATCTAACAGAGATTCTCTATCGAATAAGAGTGCCGAGCATACTCGGCACTCTTTTCTTGCTCTCACGACCGATTGTCGGCAGGGTGGTGCAAAAAATAATCGGCAAGGCTTGTGCCCTGCCGATTATTTTCAGTGTGTAGAAATTATTTCATTTCTGTCTCCTCTTTCATGTCCAGTTCCTTACCGTCCGAGTCGTAGAAACGATACTCGAGGAACGCAAGGCTCTGGTCGGGGATTATTCTCAGGCCGAAGCCGTACTTCAGTTGTCATTTTCTATAGATAGAGATTACTCCCTTGTCCTTGATGTACGCAGCAACATACGGATGTATGTGCAGCTTGAATTTCTTTATCCCGATGGTGTTTACAAGTGTGTCAATCTTACTCTCGAGAGTCTCTGTGAAGAGGAAATCATCTCAACAAGTTTTTTAATAATCTGAATTACGCCATGATTCTCAGTATAAAAGTAGAGTTCTACACTTCCATCACAACAATAATCAATGTCTGTTTCGTATGCGTTCCATTTAGTTCCCCAATTACTTCTCCTCCAATCGTCCCAATCAATTGATATAATGGTTAGTCGTCGACAGGCCTAATCCGATTGTAAAATTGCATCATTGCATCGAACTGTCCTGCATTGTGTTTCTTGGCGTAGTCTTTCACTTTAGCCCACGGAATATCCTTAATTACGAGAAGCACGTATTCATTGAATTTCAAATCAGGAGCTTCCTGTTTAGCCAACTGCTTGATACACCAGCTGTGCTTAAATATTCTAATATCGTTCACATTGACAACAAGCAAACCGTGATTAATCCTTCGGGCCTCTGCCAGCAGCTTCTGCCAACACTTATCGAAGTTATTCAGTGGCCAATGCTCATTCACTATTATTTCGTTGACTTTTTCAGCCTCGACCAACTCCTCGTATTTGAGTGCTTCTTTAACCGAGGCAAGCAATTCGCCGGTTGCGTCATCGGCGACAATAAGGCCTCTTCTGTTATAACCATTATCATAATCTTCTGGATCGCAATCATGCTTGATGTGCTCGTAAACTGCTTTCAACTTGGTTGTCTGACGCTTGTCGAGAAGTAAATTCTTTTCCATATAGGTGATTTAAGTGATGTTTTTCTTGTTTTATGTTATTCTAGTCTTATGGCTTCACCGGCAAATCAGCACCCTCTTCTACAATAAGCTGACGCATATCTGCTGGGAAATGTTCCTTATAGAAATCCACTTTGTTCTTAGGAGCATATATTGCCTTGAGATTGGGACAATCTTTAAAAGAATCAATTTCAATATTTGAGACTCCAGCAGGCAAATGAACAATCTCCAATGAATAACAACCATAGAAAGCATGGCCATCAATGCTCGTTACACTTTCAGGAATAACGACACTTGTCAATGAATAACAACCAGAGAAAGCACCACATCCAATGCTCGTTACGCTACCAGGAACGGTGAAAGAGGTTGGCGAGGAGCAACCTTGTATCAGAGTATTGGTAGCAGTTTCTATAATCGCATTGCAATTATCACGGCTATCGTATATTGGGTTACCATCTTCTACGACAATACTTGTCAAGGAATCGCAATCGGAAAATGCCGCTTCACCAATGCTTGTCACATTTTTAGGGATAAAAACACTCGTCAATAAAGAACAACTGCAGAAAGCAAAATGTCTAATGTTCGTTACGCTACTAGGGATGGTGATAGAGGTTGGGGAGGAGCAACCTTTTATCAGAGTATTTGTAGCAGTTTCAATAATCGCATTGCAATTATCGCGGCTATCGTATATTGGGTTACCATCTTCTACAACAATACTTGCCAACGAAGTGCAAGCACCAAATACTGCTTCACCAATGCTAGTCACACTTTTGGGGATAAAAATACTTGTCAATGAAGTACAACCAAAGAACGCACGACCTTTAATACTCTCTACACCTTCAGAAATAACGATGCTTGTCAACGAAGAACAGCCATCGAAAGCATTATTTCCAATAATTTTTACACTCCCAGGAATAACAACGCTTGTCAATGAGGCGCAACCAGAGAAAGCAAAACTACCAATTCTCTTTATACTTTCAGGAATAACAACGCTTGTCAATGAGGAACAATCAGAGAAAGCCCCACTTTCAATGTTCGTTACACTTTCAGGAATAATAATAGTAGTCAAAGAAGAGCAACCAAAGAACGCATTGTTAGGAATCTCTCTGGTACCTTTTGGAATGATGGCCACACCATCTTTAATGTCAAACTTATCCATAGTATTTCTATTTATTAGCTGAATTGATATTCTTTATATATTGTTTTTGTTTGAAATTGTTGAGTTACCAACTTTAATTTTTGTGTGCGTTTCCTCCTTTACAATAAAATTTGATCCAGATGCTGTTTTGCTTTTTTCAATTGAGCTGATAGATACTCATAATCTACAGTGTAATCCTCCCTTGGACCTTCGTCATGAAGCACACCGTCAATTTTCCCAAAATGCCATGAAAATAATTCAAAGCAGTCTAAGACTTTATCAACATTCTCAACAATGGCCTTATTCTGTACGTCATTCCAAAAAACATCATCAAAAAATATAGGTTCCAATTGTTCGGAGAGATTGTCAATCTGTTCTACAGCCGTTTCTAATTCTCTGAGCAAGTGATAACTCTCATCCCAAGTAAACGGACAGAATTCTAAACTATCAATCTTTTCTATTATCGGTTCTAGTTGTTGATCTACTTGCTTAACCAGTTCTAAGTAATTTGCTGACATGTAATTATTTTTTTATCCAAACAATTCTTTAATAACCCAAATGACAACCACAATTATGCCCAACGCAACCACGACCTGTAGTGCTATCAAACCAAGCATTAGCAATATGTCAAATAGGAGAAAATCCGTTATAAAAATCCAACACACAAGACATATTAGAAATGCTATTGCTGCTATACTGATTACGAACGATAAACATCCTCTCATAATTATTTATTGTTATCACAAACACAACAAAGTTTGTTAAAGTAACTATTCGGTATTTATGTTAATAATTTGCCATCTGAAAATTTTATTCAGAACGCTTTTTTAAGTTTTGTACGAAAAGCTTGACAAATTGGTATGGCAGTGTCAGGCAATAAAGGCCCATTTGCAGATATGCGAGAAATGTATATTTGATTTTCGCATAGCCACGAACCAAATCCATGTTATTCATTATCCAGACAGCCTGCGCTCTCTCGAAATCTTCCCTGAGTGATTTAAAGAATTCTTCCATAGTTATCATAAATTTCAGTTCTTCCCCAACTACCGCTACGGCAAAAGGAGAGTTAATAATTTCTGCAAATGTATAGTGGCTTTTTGTCAAGTTGTGACACAAGACAACTAAATATAGAAAAAATCTGCATTTTTTTCGTTTTCAAACATAAAAAAAATAATCCTACCAATTCGACCTCGAATCTATAGGATTATCTTACTATTACTGTTTTATGGTTTGACTGACAAAATACGCACATACGCTTCTAAGGAACGGATAATAGTCTCATCATCGCTATAACGCACTAAAGAACTGATGCTGACTTCTATTACATTTTCACACGCAGTTTGTTCATCATTAGTAAAAGTTTTTTCAACACAAAAAACTAACTCGTCATTCTCAATTCTGATAGCGATTAGTAAGAACTGAGTAAACTCATAATATATTATATATTCGCCTTCGTCAAAGTCCTCTTCATCGTCGTGGTCTTCATAATAGTCATCAGTGTAAACAGGTTCTTGATCTGTGTCTAGAACAAAATCTTCCCACTCAACATCTATAGAATCATCGCATAATAGTTCGTGAAAACCATACTCTGAATCGTCGTCTATAATATTGTTAAAATATTCGGGGAAAGTAAAACCTGGGTGTGAATATTCTGGTGTTATTGCAATGATATATTCCCTATCGGTTTTTTTGAGCAAATCCTTGATTTGGTCGCAAAGTTGTTTGATTTTTTCTTTCATAATCTCGTTGCGATTCACCTATACTTCACGAGGTTTTTGGGTAATCAGTATTATAAAATATCATTTGTCCTTCGATTTTAATAGGATAATCTTATTTAATTTTCCCTCTCACTGTCCTCAATATTTCCACCATCGCCCAAGTATCCTGTTGACAGTAGCGTTTTAGGGCTTCCCTACGCTCGGCTTTGGTTTTCAGGGTATTGAATGTAGGCTGGTCAGAATCATAGTTGATGTAAGCAATGTATGCCTGCACACCGTTGCCCACATCCATGCCTTTATAGGTGAGCGTTGGCACAAGAACAGGAAGCGTTTTTTTGATGGAGTAGCTGCCACTGAGGTCTTTGTGGTAGTAGTTGAAAACATCGACATTCTCTATTTTCGTGCACTTTTCCTTCTTCATTCTCTCGTACTCTTCCTCACCGTACATTCTCTTGTACATTTCCACGTACATTTCGTCGTTTCTCAACAGATGCAACAAATCCGCCGACTTATCTCTGATGGCAAGCAGTTTGTCGCGATATTCTGGGTAGAGAGCAGCCAATTCTTCAAGGCGACCTTTCTCATACGCCGTAGATTGGGCAAGCATAGTGCCTTTGAGAGAGCCGTCCTCATTGTACTCAAAATAATCAATGATGGCTTTTGCCAACGCTCTGCGTTCATCATTATAGTACTCTTCGTTGAGGAAGATGAAATTATCTTTCTCCTTATCGCAGATACCTGGTTCGCGCTCAATATGCAAAGAGAACTCAAAAACCGATTGTGTATATGGTCTCTCTCCTTTGAAACGTGGCAAAGGACAAGGAAAGCCCTCAAAATCGAAATGATAGATGGGATATTCGAGCAGGTTGAACCAATACTGCATCTTTTCTTTGTCAACATATTCCGTGCCGTTGTCGTAGCAATCACGTTGGATTTGATGCTTTTTCTTTACCAACCATTCCATCGGCACATCGTCAAACTTATAATACCCTTTGTTTATCAGTTGGTACTTGCCTTCAATGCCCCAGTTTAAAAAGCTTTTGTTGGAGTCCAAGTATTTGTTCGCCGAATTGGTGTCCGGCACATCACGTAGTTTCTGGAAACAATGCCTCCAAAACAAACATTCCGTATTTTCACCCCAAGCACAATGCTTGCCTACATCGACTTTGTTTTTCACATCGTGTGGAGTGGAAATGTAACTTTCAAGGTTGGCAATCTCCTTTAAGATTTCCGGCTGATACTCTTCAGTGATTTCGTTCAAGTTGAGAAATGTGATAATCTCCTGTCCATTGATGTTATTGTATATACACTTGCCATTTTTGTCAACAGTACCGTCATATACATACTCACTGTTGAGCACGGCAAGATAGTAGTTTACGCGACGATTGTCATTTGACTGACGGAGTGCGTGCTCGATGACGAACCGTTGGAAAGAAAGGTCATATGGATATTTTCCAACAGTATGATACCTATCAAGCAAAGATTCCTTCTTCTTATTAAAGGTATTCAAAGCCACATCGCTCACGGCACTTTCAGCCGTGTTCAAATGCCAAACATTCCCGTCTTTGACAAATAGAGGATATGTAATTCTACCTTTTCTATCATTTGTATTCCTAAAAAACAGCCCTTTATTAACACCATTCTTATCTTTCCAATAGCTATACTTTCTACAGGTAGTAGCCTTCACCTCAATGATATTGATTTCATTATCGTTCTCATTGTAAATATCTACATAGCAACGATAAGTGTTGCCAAATTTGTATTCAAAGAGCTTCTGGCTTTCAAACTTACCACGGAACTCCTTCTTGGCAACCTTCAATGCCTCGTCCTCTACTTGGTTGTAGTATGGTAGCAGAGCCTCAAGCTCTGGAGACGGCGTGGCATCAAATTCTTCGTCCTCCTCATCGAATTCTGCACCCCCCATGGCTGACTCCTTCATTCCGTCCGCCAATTCTCCAAAAATTTCTTCGCGTCGTTCGCGTTCTGCGTCAATATCGTCTTTCCCAGTTGGATTATGTTTCAATTCCATTGGGAGATACATAGGACATCTTGTCCAGTTGATAAATCTTGATTTTGAAATGTACATTTTTTTTGAATATTTATTTATAAATTGAGGCTTATTGTTGTTAAATGTTCCTGTTAAAAGACAATATTATTATCTATCAACAAAAACGATATTGTAGTTAGAGTCCCACGCCCCCCCTCGTCTTCTACCATAGCTTCCAAGGAGTCGTATTCAGCAAGCACCTTGTCGGTTCTATTGAGTTGGATAGGCATGAATTCAACCTTTCACCGCCTTTTGCGCCGAAGCTTTCGGCATAGTGTGCATTGCAAAAGTATTGGAATATTTTTGAATGTGCAAAAAAAATAATCGGCAAGGCTTGTGCCCTGCCGATTATTTTCAGTGTGTAGAAATTATTTCATTTCTGTCTCCTCTTTCATGTCCAGCTCCTTACCGTCCGAGTCGTAGAAACGATACTCGAGGAACGCAAGGCTCTGGTCGGGGATTATTCTCAGGCCGAAGCCGTACTTCAGTTGCCATTTTCTATAGATAGAGATTACTCCCTTGTCCTTGATGTACGCAGCAACATACGGATGTATGTGCAGCTTGAATTTCTTTATCCCGATGGTGTTTACAAGTGTGTCAATCTTACTCTCGAGAGTCTCTGTGAAGAGAATAGACGAACGTACCTTGCCTTTTCCGAAACATGTGGGGCACTCCTCTTCCACGGGCATGTCTATTGCCGGACGCACTCGCTGGCGCGTAATCTGCATAAGTCCGAACTTGCTCAATGGCAGAATGTTGTGCTTTGCACGGTCGTTCTCCATATTCTGCACCATGCGCTCGTAAAGAGCCTGGCGATTCTCGGACTTGTCCATGTCTATGAAGTCTACTACGATGATGCCGCCCATGTCGCGCAGTCGCAACTGTCGTGCAAGCTCGTTGGCTGCTCCCAAGTTTACCTCAAGGGCGTTCTCTTCTTGGGTGTGTGCATTGTTGCGCGAGCGGTTACCGCTGTTTACGTCCACCACGTGCAGTGCTTCGGTGTGCTCAATCACAAGGTAGGCTCCGCCTTTGTATGAAACAATCTTGCCAAACGACGATTTTATCTGTTTCGTAATGCCGAAATTGTCGAATATCGGCAGTTCGCCTTTGTAAAGCTTTACAATGTTCTTGCGTTCGGGTGCAATGAGTGATACGTAGTCGAGAATCTCGTTGTATGTGTTCTCGTCGTTTACGTATATGTTCTCGTAAGAGGGGTTGAAGAGGTCGCGCAGCAGTGCTGTCGTGCGGTTGGACTCTTCGTGGACGAGGGTAGGGGGCTTGGTTGCTCTTTGTGTCCTGTGTACCATGGCCTCCCATGCTGCTACGAGTGTGCGCAGTTCGTTGTCGAGCTCGGCCACGCGCTTGCCCTCGGCTACCGTGCGTACGATTATTCCGAAGTTCTTGGGCTTGATGCTCTGCAACAGCTGTTTCAGGCGTGTGCGCTCCTCGGGCGATTTTATTTTTGAAGATACGGAAACCTTGTCCTCGAAAGGGATAAGTATCAAGAAACGTCCTGCAAACGAGAGTTCGCTTGTCAGACGCGGCCCTTTTGTGTTTATGGGCTCTTTTGTTATCTGGACAAGAATCTCCTGTCCCGTCTCCAATGCATCCGAAATGTTGCCCTCTTTCCCTTTCTCGGGCATTATCGATGCCTTGGAAATGGGAAAATTCTTTTTTCTGTCGTTGATTACTTGTTTCAGGTACTTCTGAACGGAGTAAAATTGTGAACCTAAATCGAGATAGTGAAGAAATGCTTCTTTGCCCGAACCCACATCTACAAAGCAGGCGTTCAGCCCGGGCATTATCTTCTTGACACGCCCCAGGTATATGTTGCCTACCGTAAACGAAACGTTCTGCTCCTCTTTGTGGAACTCCATCAGCAGCTTGTCTTCTGTGATGGCGATGGAGACATCCTGAGGCTGAACGTTGATAAAAAGTTCGCTAGTCACTATTGTTTTTGTTTTTTAGGTTATTTACAGCCATCTTTCTGTCAAGGCGTGGCTTTCTCCTTTTTTGGATTAGGTTACTTTTAAAACAAAGAACAAACTTGAAAAGTCTATCTGTATAGTTTTCTCTTGCAAGTTTGTTCTCTGTTTTTGTTTAGGCTTTATAGGCTGCTAATTACTTTTTGCTCTTGTGCCTATTCTTTCTCAATCTTTTTTTACGCTTGTGCGTAGACATCTTATGTCTTTTTTTCTTTTTACCGCTGGGCATAGTTAATAAATTGTTTTATGAATACTTATGTTACTTATTTTTTACTTCCTGAATGAAGGTCTTTGCAGGCTTGAATGCGGGAATGCTGTGAGCAGGGATGATGAGTGTTGTCTCCTTGTGGATGTCACGTGCAGTCTTCTCGGCTCTCTCTTTGATGATGAAACTACCGAATCCGCGAAGGTATACAGGCTCCTTGTTTACCAAAGACTCTTTAACTACCTCCATGAATGTCTCTACTGTAGAAAGGACAACAGCTTTTTCAACACCTGTTTTTTTCGCTATTTCATTTACAACCTCTGCTTTTGTCATTGTTTTATCTATATTTAAAAGTTCTACTAAAAATTTACTTTGATTTTCGGATTGCAAATATATAGCTTTTTTTGTTCAAGCAGAAATTTAGAAATGATTTTTTACTAAAAAGCCTTTATATTTTACAAAAAAAGAACTCTTTTCCCCTATTTATCGGCCTTTAGTGGCGATTTCTGCGTTGTAGACGGGCTTTTTCGGGTGTCGTCCTGCGCCTGACGGCCTAATCTTCGAGGCAAAATATTTTTCTAATCTTATCTTACATTATATATATTTGCTTTTTTGATTGTGTCATTAGAGAAGATATTCTGCACTCGCTGCAAAATAATCAAGCAAGCTTGATATTATTTGGCTCGTTTATAGTATCTTTGAGGTAAACCTCGAAGATACTTTCGTTCGCGGTGAAAAATATTCAAGTAAACTTGATATTTCTCGCTCACTTATTCGTATCTTTGTACAAAATTATAAAATATCATTCGGACAATGTCTGTAAACAAAGTTATTCTTATCGGAAATGTGGGTAAAGACCCCGAAGTTCGCCATCTTGACAGAAATATGGCAGTCGCTAATATTGCTCTTGCAACAACCGAGCGTGGTTACACTCTCCAGAATGGAACTCAGGTTCCCGAGCGCACCGAGTGGCACAATGTTGTGCTGTGGGGTGGCCTTGCCGAGGTTGCCGAGAAATATGTGCGCAAGGGCGACAAATTGTACATCGAGGGTAAGATAAGAACTACCACTTACGAGGACCAGACAGGTATCCGTCGTTACCGTACAGAGATTCTTGCCGAGAACATGGAGATGCTCTCTTATCGTGCTGCGGGAAATGCTCAGGCAGGCGGTGGCGAGAAATAGTTTAACTAATTTTTTTATCGGATGGATATACTTGCTGCTGTGCAGCCTTTTTTAGCCTCCATTTTAGAGGTTTCTGTAAGCACACCCCCTCCCGGGGCGGTGGTTGCTCTTATTCTTGCGTGCATGTTGCTGCTGATGTCCGCGTTTGTTTCGGGCTCGGAGATTGCGCTTTTTTCGCTCTCGTCGGCAGACATGAACGCCATGGACGAGGATAAGAATATTTCGGACAGAAAGATTATGACTATGCTGTCCCAGCCCGATCGTTTGCTTGCAACTATTCTGATTACCAACGACTTTGTGAACGTGGCGATAGTCATGTTGTTGAATTTCTTCTTCCTGAAGGTGTTCGACTTTTCGGCGGCTCCCGAGTGGGTGGAGTTTGTGCTGCTGACGGTTGTGCTCTCGTTCCTGTTGCTGCTCTTCGGAGAGGTGATGCCCAAAATATACTCCAAGAACAATGTGCGCAGCTTTGCGCGTTTCGTGTCGCACGGCCTCTTCTTCCTCTATAAGGTGCTGGCACCGTTCTCGAAACTGCTTGTGCGTTGCACGGCTTTTACCGACCGTCTGGTGTCGAAAAAGAACTACTCTCTTTCGGTCGACGAGCTTGAGCAGGCGCTCGAACTTACTGATAAAAAGGAGATTGGCGACCAGCAGAAGATGTTGCAGAGTATCATTCGTTTCGGTGACGAGACTGTGAAAGATATTATGACTTCGCGCATGGACATGGTGATGCTCGACATTCACGCGCCCTACGACGAGGTGCTGCGCTGCGCGGCCGAGAATGCCTATTCGCGCATTCCCGTATACTCGCGCAAGCAGGATGACATTCGCGGAGTGTTGTATATAAAAGACCTTTTGCCCTATCTTAATCGCGGCGAGTCGTTCAAGTGGCAGACTCTCATCCGCCAGCCCTATTTTGTTCCTCAGACAAAGAAAATCGATGACCTTTTGTGCGACTTTCAGGCGGTGCGTGTGCACATGGCTATTGTGGTCGACGAGTTTGGCGGTGTTTCGGGCCTTGTGACGCTCGAAGATATTGTCGAGGAGATTGTGGGCGAGATTAACGACGAATTTGACGAGACCGACCTTCCCTATGAGTGCATCGACGAGAATACCTATCTTTTCGATGGAAAGGTGCTTCTCTCGGACTTTTACAAGATTATGAAGCTCGACGCGGACGACTTCGAAGAGGTTGCGGGCGAGGCTGATACTTTGGCGGGATTGCTGCTCGAGATTAAGGGCGAGTTCCCTCATCTGCACGAGACGTTGCACTGCAACGGCATTGCCTTTGAGGTGATGCAGCGCAATCAGCATCGCATCGTCAAGATAAAGGTTGTTGCTCCAGCTGCCTGCAAGGATGCGGAGTAGCATTTAAGCATTGTGCCCCATGAAAATGTGCCATCATCATAAGGATGCTTTTCTCGAATGGGCAGTCTGTCGTTTCGAAGAATCTTTTTCAGAACTTACGGCTTTGTGCGACGATGACTCTCTCGTCGCCTACGCTCTCGAAAATTTCGGTAGCGAGAAGCGTCGTTGCGAGTGGCTCGCGGCGCGCATTCTCATAAGAAAGCTCGCAGGCAACCGCGCCGAGGTTCTCTATTCGCCCGAAGGAAAGCCAATGCTTGCCGACGGCTCGCGCTTCCTGAGCATTTCCCACACTGCCGGCTATGTGGCTGTGGCTCTTCACAGCAAATGCAACGTGGGGGTGGATGTCGAGACAATCGGGGCAAAGGTGCAGCGACTATACAAGCGTTTCCTTGGCGCCGACGAGGTTGCCGCTCTCGACCGCAGCAACGAGACGGTGGCAATGTTGCTCCATTGGTCGGCAAAGGAGAGTTTCTACAAGATTGTTGGCAACCGCGGCGGCAGCTACGCAGCCAATTTCTCCGTTTCCCCTTTTACGGTGGGTGAGTCGGGCAGTTTCTCAATCTCCTACACAGCCGATGGACGGCTGATAAAAAAGCTCCCCGTCACATATATTGTAGGCGGCGATTATGTGTTTACGCTCTGCGTGGACGAAGAAGAGTGAAACAAATATTCCCATCCTTTGTTTTTTCTATGTAAAAGGGTGCTTCGAGGCATCTTTATACAATCCTTTCCCCGAGAATAATTCGCAGGAATGCTTGGGGCAATATCTATAATTGTGTAAATTTGCGAGGATGATGAAACGTAATTTTCATTTTGACAATAAAAACAGACAAATAACCATGCTACAACTATGTGTACGCAGCCTCACGACGGCTGCAATAGGAATCCTGCTGCTGGCGTTGCGCGAACAGGCAATGCCCTTAATAGTAATGTGTCTCGGAGTGCTCTTTATGCTCCCCGGAGTGTTTACACTTGTACTGTTTTTAATACCCAAACTGCGCGGGAGTAGCGCTGCCGGCTCGTCGCCGGTGGTTGTCCCTATTATGGCTGTCGCCAGCCTGCTGCTGGGCCTGTGGCTCTTTCTGCAACCGGGATTTTTCGTTACGGTGATAATGTGGGTACTCGGCGGACTGATGGTGATAATGGGTGGCAGTCAGCTTTTGAAACTGCTCATGGCCAAAAGGCACGTAAAGGTGTCGGGGGCTCTGTTTTTTCTCCCTGCACTCATACTGCTGACAGGAATCATAGTATTGTTCAACCCCTTCGAGGCAGCATCGATACCCTTTGTGATTTTGGGAGTGGGAGCGATAATCACCGCCCTCTCGGACTTGATAAATACTCTTTTCCTAAAGTTTACAAAGAAAAAGAGCAAGCCTGCCGAAGATGTTCAGGTAGAGAATGTAGAGATTATCGATGAGAATTAACAATTGGTTAATATACTAATAAAGAGAGCATCGGAAATTCCCGATGCTCTCTTTATTGCAATTTATCTGCATTGCCCGAACTCTTTCTCATATTCCTTGAATAGTTCGTAGTACAATTTCATATTTGGCAGTTCCCAAAATTTCGATAGGGTGGCGGGCTCGCCGTCAAGATTATATATCTTGGCGCCCTTTATTGCAAGCAGGAACGGTGAGTGTGTTGCAATTATAAACTGACAGCCATAGTAGCGGGCTGCATTTTCAATATACTGCGCAAGCCTCATTTGCAGTTCGCACGATAGGCTGTTCTCGGGCTCGTCGAGCAGGTACAATCTGTCGGGAACAATGCTGTCGATGAATTTCATGAATCCTGTTTCGCCATTGGAGTAGGATGCCGTCACTTCGCCAAGGTTCTCTCTCACAAACTCCCTGCAGCTCTGACGTTTCGCCCTGCGCGACCGTTCAAGCTCCTCGATACCTTCGCCTGTTTCGAAATTTATGTGTGTAACGCGGGCGTTTCGTGCAGTGAACCAGTCGGCGATGGCGCTGTCGCGATGCATTTTTACATAGCCGTTCCTTTGGCGCATATCGAGCATATATTTGAAAATGTCGTCGCTGGTTATCAATGTAGTCCTGTCTTTGAGGTCCAAAATATGCTCGTCCCATTCACTCTCGTAGTATTCACACATTTTAAGATAGGCTTTTTGGAAATCAATATCTCCCTTGTTGTATGCGGAATTTCGCGCCACCCTCAACTTGTTGCCGATGGTATTCAGCGCGGTCGACTTTCCCGAGCCGTTGCCACCATAGAGCACGGTAATCTCTTCGAAGTCCAGCGAATACAGCCCTTTCTCCGATAGCACTTTGAATGGGTACAGTTCGTTCATGCTGAACGAGTTTACCTTGAAGTAGTCTGCGAGAAAATCATCCTCTTCTTCGAAAGTGGGGAAATGGAAACTTTCTAAATATATCATGGCTTTTCTTTTTTTATATATATACCAAAAAAGATTAAATATTTAGTGCTTTTTGATATTTTGCAACGAGTGCAGAATCTCTTCGAGATTTATTTCAAAGATAGCAAAAAAAACATTGCCTCCAAAATAAGAGGCAATGTTTCATATTTTATTCCGAGTGTCTTTTTTAGATGCTCTGCTCGATGTTCCATACAAAGGCGCGCAAGCCCAAAAGCTCGAAATCCTCGTCGAGAGCCTTAAGCTCCTTAAGAATTGCATCTACGCGTTTGTCGTCCACCATAGTGATGATGCCCGAGCACATTGAGGGCCATGCATGTGAGCCATAGTGGGGCTCTCCGGTCTTGCTGCCGCGTCCCTGCATCTGCTCAACGTACGAGAATCCGCGACAGTTATTGTGCTCCAACAAAGAGATTACTGCATCTTTGTGAGCCTGGTCGAATGCTATAAATATACCTTTCATTTTTCTTTTTCCGTTAGTTAGTTATTAACGCTTCTGTCCTTTAAGCATTTCAATCTCTTTGTTCTCTTTCCAGTATGCGTTCAGTTCGCGCTGCTCGCGTATCATCTTACGTCTGCGTACAATACCGTTTCCACCGAAGATACAATACATCACAGGAGTGTAAATAAGTGTCATCACTGTAGAGATTGTAAGACCGCCGATAACCGACACACCCAAGGGACGCCACATTTCGGCACCTACACCCTGGCTGACAGCCATAGGCACCATACCCAGAATAGTAGTCAAAGTTGTCATGAGCACGGGGCGCAGACGGCTCTTACCCGCACGGATAGATGCCTGGATGAGGCCGAGGCCACGCTCGCGCAGCAACATTGTGTAGTCGATGAGCACAATACCGTTCTTCACCACAATACCGATGAGCATCACACCACCGAGGATAGACATCACGTTCATTGTTGTTCCTGTAATTGCGAGTGCGATAAAAATACCGCTCAATCCGAAGGGTACGCTGAACATAATAATGAAGGGGTAGGTGAGTGACTCAAACTGTGCCGCCATTACAATGAACACAAGGATAAGGATAAGGATAGCAAGTGTTCCAAGGTCTCTGTTCGACTCCATCTGGTCCTCGTAAGAACCTGCAATCTGTATGCTGATACCTGCGGGAATATCAAGTTTGTCAATAATTTGGTTACCATACTCCACACCCTCGCTCAATGCGATACCTGCCTTGAGAACAGCGTCTACGGTAACGATACGCTCGCGGTCTTTACGCTCGATGGTGGGGGGAGTCTCGCGGATAACAACCTTACCAAGGTCTTTCACGCGCACGCCTTTGCCGTTGCTTGTGTAGAGCACGATATTCTCAATATCCTCGATAGATGTACGGCTCTCGGGCTCGTAACGTACTCTCACCTCGTACTCGTCACCATCCTCGCGGAAGTATGTAGCGAGCGAACCATTGTAGCGGTTACGCAAGTATGTTGCAGCAGTGCTCAGGTTCAGTCCATGCTGCGCAAGTTTCGCGCGGTCGAAGTCAACCTGATACTCGGGCTGATAGTCACTGCGGCTGATGTTCACCTGAGTGATATTCTCCCATGCACGCAGCTGGTTGGCAAGGTCGTTGGCGAGTTTGTCGGTAGCGTCCATGTCGTAACCGTAAATCTCGAACGAAGCCATGCTCTGGCCGCCCATGCCGCTTGAACCACCACCCATGCTTACAATATATTTCTTAATCTCAGGAATCTGCTTCAGGTCCATACGCATTTCGTCGCAGATAGCGTCGAGCTTTCTCTCGCGCTCGTCCGAGGGTACAAGAGCCATGTTGAAGCTGATGATGTGTGTACCATTGTCCTGGATAGATGCAAAGGCATTGTCCGAGTCGGCCTGACCTACGCGGAAGTTACAAGCCTTGAAGTCGTCGCCGTAGCGCTCCATCCATTTCTTTGAGAGCTGCATAGCCATGTCACGTGAAATCTCCACGCGTGTGCCGATGGGCATCTCTATTGTTACACCGATACGACCGTTGTCGTTTGCGGGGAAGAACTCACTCTTAATCAACGGGAAGCAGAAGAGACTCGCGCCGAAGAATGCGAAACAGCAGATGATTACTGTCCAACGATGACGTACTGCCCAGTCGATTCGTTTGGCGTACCATACGTCGAGTTTGTCAAGCGCACGCTGTATAGGTGTGTAGAACTTGATGAAGAACTTGCTCTGCTTCTTCTGCAGACGGAGCATCTGTGAACAAAGCATGGGAATGATTGTCAACGCACCGATGGTAGATACGGTCATGATGATACACATCATCCAGCCAAGCTGTTTGAAGAGCACTCCGGCCATACCTGTTACCATTGTCAAGGGGAAGAACACAGCCAACATTGTCAGTGTAGAGGCGATAACCGAAATTGCCACCTCGTTGGTACCGTGGATAGCTGCGTGCTTGGGGCTTGCACCGCGCTCAATGTGCGTGGTTACATTCTCGAGTACCACAATAGAGTCGTCCACAACGCTACCGATAGCGATGCTGAGACACGAGAGTGAAATGATGTTCAGCGAGCCGCCTGTTGCAAACAGGTAGATGAACGACGCGATGAGCGAGAAGGGAATGGTGATGGCAATAACCACTGTTGCTCTCCAGCGACCGAGGAATGCGAACACCACAATAACCACGAAGATAAGTGCATACATGATAGTCTCGCCCAGCGAGTTTACTGTCAGTATGATGTTGTCCGAAGTATTTACGATAATACCAAGCTCAACGTCCGAGGGAAGGTTTTTCTGCAACTTGGGAAGTGCATCCATCACCTTCTGAGAGATTGCTACCGAGTTTCCACCGCTCTGTTTCTGAACGATGATCATCGCACCCTCTTTACCATTGTTGAATGCCTGCTGCGAACGCTCCTGACGGCTGTCCACGATGCGGGCAACGTCGCGCAGATAAACGTCTGCGCCATTGTGCGAGCCCACTACAAGGTTGAGCATCTCCTGAGGGTTGTTGAACTCACCCTCGACGCGCAACGAGTAGGTGTTGCTACCGATGTCCATGTTACCGCCGGGGATGTTTCTGTTCTCGGCAGCGATGATGTTGCTGATAGTCTCTACGGGAATGTTGTAGGCCTCCATCTTCACGGGGTCCATGTAAACATTAATCTCGCGCTTGGGCGCTCCGGCGATAGACACTGTACCCACTCCGTCGATACGTGCGAGGGGGTTCGCAACGTTGTCGTCAAGAATCTTGTAGAGTGCATTCTGGCTCTCTTCGGCTGTCACCGAGAGCATCAGGATGGGAATCATGTCCGAAGAGAACTTGAAGATGATGGGGGTGTTTGCATCGTCGGGCAACGACGAGCTTACCATGTCCAGCTTGTCGCGCACGTCGTTTGTCAACGCGTCGATGTCGTATCCGAACTCAAATTCCAGAGTAACCACTGAAATGTTCTCGCGCGACTTTGATGTAATATGTTTAAGGTGTTCCACCGAGTTCAGCGTGTTCTCGAGCGGACGTGTAACGTTGTTCTCGATATCCGAAGCACTTGCACCGCTGTATGAGGTTATTACCATTAACGAGTTTGTCTCGATGTCCGGGTAAAGGTCGATGGGAAGTTTGGATAATGAGAAGAGACCGAGGATTACGATTGCGACGAAGCACAATGCTGTCATAATCGGTCTTCTTACTGCTCCTTCGTATAAACTCATATCTTATTGTTTTTAAGTGTGTTTTTAAAATTGAATGTTGTATGGCCGGGGCAGATTATTTAATAACCTCAACCTCTACTTCGTTTGCAAGTTTGTTCTGTCCTGCGATTACTACCTGTGCGCCGGGCTCGATACCCTCTACAATCTCGTATTTGTCATTCATGCGACGGCCGAGAACTACCTTCTTGTAATATACTTTGCCGTTGTTGTAAACATATACGAAGTAGTCGCCGCTACCCAACTGCTTGACTACAGCCTGGTCGGGAACAACCACGTGACTCTGTGTACCGAAGTTTACTGTTGCGCGGCCGTACATTCCGGGGCGTACGCGACGGTCTTTGTTTGTGATGTTGAGCTCAACGGGGAATGTGTGTGTAGCTGCGTCGATAGTGGGGTAGATGATGTTTACGTTTGCTGCAAACTCTTCCTCGCCGTATGCATCGAACTTAACAGAAACCTCTGTCTTCTTTGATACTTTTGCATAGTAAGGCTCGCTGATGTTGATGTTCATCTTCACGGGTGCAATCTGCTCTACTACAAGGATGGGAGCGGCACCGCTCATGTCACCGTTGTCGTAGTTGCGCGCTGTTACAACACCATTGATGGGGCTGCGCATCACTGTGTTCTCGAGCTTGTTGTTGTAGGCCTTGAGGTTAACGTCGAGAGCTGTCTTTGCATTGTCGAGCTCGGCTTTTGAAGCACCGCCCACCTTGTAAAGTTCGTTCACGCGGTTGAACTCAATCTTCTGATTCTCAATCTGGAGAGCCAACTGCTCGAGACCGCTTGCGTCGAGCTGAACGAGTTTCTGGCCTTTTGATACATTGTCGCCCACCTCAACGAGAATCTTCTCGATGCGAAGTGCAGCGCTGGGTGAAATGTTATTTTTTACCTCTGCCTCGACAGTGGTTGTAAACTCTGCCAATTGCTCCACCTCTTCTACTGTAGATGTTGCTATTTTTACTTTCGGTTTTTCATCCTGTACAACTGTTGCTGTGGCGTTGCTGTTGTCCGAGCCGCTGCATGCTGTGAGAATTGCAAAAGCAGCCATTGTGATGATTGTCAGATGTTTTTTCATATCTTTTATGTTTCTTTTGTTATTCTTTTCCTGTGATTGTCTCGAACTCCGATTTTGCTACAAGGTAGTCGTAGATGGAGTTGTGGTAGGTGAGCTGCATGTTTGTGAGTGACACCTGTGAGCTGTTGAGCTCGAGGATTGTACCTTTACCAACCTCGTAGCGCTTCTCGCTGATGCTTACCTCTTTCTTTGCAAGCTCCACTGATTTTTTGTTTGTCTCGAGCTGCTCGGCGCTAGCTACCATCTTGTCAAGCTGGCCCTGTGCCTGCATGCGCAACTGACGCTCGGTGTTTATGCGGTTCTCGGCAAGCTGTGTCTGCTGTATCTTGTTGGTCTTCAGCTTTGTGAAGTTGCCGGCCTTGAACAAGGGAATGCTCAGTGACAGGTTGATTGCCGATGAGTTACCCCATTTGAAGTTATAGAACTCCCAGTTAGTGTTCGAGCGCGAGAGGTAAGAGTAGCTGCCCGAAAGTGCGATTGTGGGAAGGAAATTGTTGTACAACATCTTGCGCTGCTGGTTCAAAAGCTCGCCGTTGAGGTCGAACTGTCTCAGTGTGCTGTTGCCGTCGAGTGCCAGCTGTGAGGCCGATGTTGCATCAATCTGCATGTTGTTCTCGTAGTTCGAGAGCTTATCGTTGATGGCGAGGTCTACATCTGCGGTGATGCCCATGAGCACTTTAAGCTGCAACTTTGCGAGGTTCACAGCATTCTTGCTGCTTACCACGTTGGGCCACACGCTGCGGTGCTGCACCTCGGCGCTGATCTTGTCGTACTCGCTCACCTTGCCCTGCTCGAACTTGGCCTTTACTACATTGTAGTTGCGCTCGGTCAGCTTGTAGCTCTCCATGAGCACATTGTATGAGTCCTGAGCAAGCATCAGCTGGTAGTATGCTTTCTTCACCTGGTTGATGAGCTCAATCTTTGAGCCGCGGCCTTTCTCCACTGCAAGCTCAATGTCCTTTTTGCCCAGCTTGATGGTGCTGTATATTGCGGGGGCGTAGATGGGAAGAGAAATGTTTATGCCACCATTCCATGTGTTTGCATCGTCCATACCCATTTTGAATGTACCCATACTTGTCTTTATTTCCGCCACCTTGATGTCGTATGAAATTGTACCGTCCAACGACACCGAGGGCAATAAAGTCTGCCACGCCTCTTTCTTGGCAACCTCTTTAAGGGTAATCTCCTGCTCGGCAACCTTCATCGTGGGGTTGTCATTGAGCGCAAGCTCAATGGCCTTGTCGAGCGTCAAATTCAATACCGGCAATGCCTCTTGTGCGTGCGCCATCGCAAACACAAACAACATTGTGAGCATTACTGAAAATCGCATTTTACAATTCATAAATAATCTTTTATTTAGTTTGTTTCTTTATATATTCCTCTATTATTTCCTGTCCCTTGGGGGTGGATACTCCTCGCAGATAGGCGAGAATGAAGGTGTTGCTTATCTGTTCAATCGTGTAGTTGTCGAACATTGTAGTGGTGGTGATGAACTCCATGTTCTCTTTTAGAATGTAGAGCAACGCTTCGAAATTTGTGTCCTCTCTGAAAATGCCCTCTTTGACACCGCTCTCGAGCCACGCTCTCACCTTGTGCTCATTCTGTCGCGACTTTTTCACGCGCTCCTCGACTACTTTGGGGTATTTTTTCAGCTCTCTGAAGTAATTCTTGTTTATTACTTTCATTTGTCGCAGATAAAGATTGTAGAGCGAGAGAATTACATCCATTGTGTCGCTTGCGTTTCTTATCAGCTGTTTCGCCTTGTCAACCGAGAGCTTGTGGCCGTATCGGATACTTTCGTACAGAAGTTCCTCTTTGTCTTTGAACAGTTGGTAGAGGGTGCGCTTCGAAATTCCGAGTGCTGCGGCAATGTCGTCCATCTTCACCTCTTTTATTCCGTGTGTCTGGAATTGGGTGTTTGCCGTCTCTATTATTTTTTCTCGTAATTCGTTTTTCTCGCTCATAATCCCTCTTGTCTAGAAAATCTTTTGCAAAGATACGGCGAAAACTTTTTCGGTGCAAAAAGTTTTCTGATTAATTACGGAAAAAATTCCTTAATTTAAACTTTTTTAAAAAGTGATGGACACAGAATAGGTGATTATGGAAAATTTTTGTCAGTTTAGAGGTTTTTTTTGTGCAAAAATGCAGTTATTGCTTTGCCGGGAATTTTATTGTGAATATTGTAAGGCGATTTTTAGGATTGCTCTCGACTGTTAATTCTCCTCCGTGCAACATCATTATTTGACGACTGAGGCACAATCCGATGCCATTGCCGTGCTCTTTTGTACTATAGAAGGGTGAGAATATATCATTAATGCGGTTTTCGGGTATCCCGTCGCCATTGTCGGTTACCGTTATTTGTGGGCAATTCTCGCACAATGTGGCTCGTAGTTCCACTCGTCCATCTTTGTGTGCCATTGCCGATTGTATGGCATTGCGCAACAGATTGTTCAGAACTATGCGTATCAATGAGGGGTCGGCGCATATTTCAATGTCCGGATAGTGTATGGAGAGTTTAACATTCTCACTCTCTTTCTCAAAAAGTTTGAATGTTTCGCCGAAAAGTTCGGGGATTAATATTTTTACCGGTGAGGGTGGTGGCAGATGTGTCAGTGTGTGATACGAGTCGAGAAAACGTTTGATGTTTTTACTTTGATTGTTTATGATTGCCATTCCCTCTTTAACCTCTGTTTCTTCTATTGGAAATGTGCTGTTTGCATAGTGGTCCGAGAGGGTGATGATGGGGGTTACTGTGTTTCGTATTTCGTGGGTCATTATGCGCAGAATGCGGTCGTAGTATATTTTCTTTGTCTCTATCGTGCGCTCATTTTCGTGGTAATGTGTTAATATTTCGTTCATGTTCTCGTACATTTCTTGTAACATACGGTCTTTCACCAATGGCATTCTTATCATACGTTCGTTGCAACGTATGGAGAGAAGAAACATTTTTACTTGTCTGATGGGGTGGTGAATGAGTTTTATGATGCCCTGTACCAGCATTGGTAAAATTATTATTGGTATCGACAAATATATAGTGTCGCAACTCTTTGCTGCCAATAGAGTGATAATGACTGTGTCGATGATTATTGCGACGATATATAGTGTAAGGAGTATGTGGTAGTTGCTATAAGCCATATTTTTCAATTTTGTTGTATAGTGTGCGACGAGAAATTCCCAATATTTCCGCGCTCTTTGTTACGTTGCGTCCCGTCTCGCGTAGTACTTTTTCGAGTCTCTCCTTTTCTATATCTTTAAGAGTGTGAGTGCTGTTATCTTCTTCTTCTTTAGTCTGTTCCTCGTGAATAATTTTGTGTTTCTCTATTGCTGTAACAATCTTTCTCACAAGTTCGTTGTTGTCCCATGGCTTTGTTATAAAGTCGTCGGCTCCTCTTTTCATTGCATCGACGGCAATTTCAATGTCGCCAAAGGCTGTCATCAGTATTACTGCCGGTGGATTGGGACGTTCCTTTATTTTGTCGAGCCAATATAGTCCATCGCTGCAGTCGAGCCTGCTTTTGTCGAAATTCATGTCGAGAAGTATTGCATCTACGTCGCCGCCATTGAGTACTGCCTGCATAAGGCCGGGGCGCGAGATTGTTCCCACTGTTGCAAAACTTCTTTTTAGAATGAGTTTCAGTGTCTGCAGCAGTGTCTCGTTGTCGTCAATTGCAAGAATATGGTAATTGTGCATATTATATTGGGGGGAGTATGGGTGTTTGTATTTGCGGCAAATATAATATCTAATATGCTTCGTTTGTTTATTTGTTACTGTTTTTTGATGGAGTTGTGCAATTTTTGCACAATTTTCATGCGTAAAATCCGATTTTTCCATAATTGTTTAATTTTCCATTTTATCCTCCTTTTCTTTGCATCGACTAAGATACAAAGAATATGAAAAGAATAATAACAGTAGTTACTCTTCTTGTGTGGACGAACATTGTGCTTATGGCCGATGATGCTCTTGCATCGGTTGCGATGAGTTTGCAGGAGTGCCTTGTTTATGCACGCGACCACTCGACGATTAATGTACAGGCTCGATACAGTAACGAACAGCAACGCATTGCTTTGCAGAACAGTGCCATGCAGTTTCTTCCTTATATAAGTGCGTCGGCCAATGCCAATATAGGTTTCGGACGAGGCATCGACCCCGAGACAAACACCTATGGTACCAAGCAGACTTTGGGTACAAGTTTCGGTGTTTCAATGTCGTTGCCGCTTTTCGATGGACTTGTTAATGTGAATAGTTACAAAATGAACAAGAGTTATGTGCGCGAGTCGGAAATTACTGCACAAATGCGTGCCGATGAAGTGTCGCTGTCAGTAATCAAGGCTTTTTATAATGTGGTCTATTGCGAAGAGCTTGTCCGACAGGTGCAGTTGTCATTGGAGACGGCAAGGGAGAATCTGCGTCACGCCCGGCGACAAGAGCAGTTGGGAGTAATGTCGCGTGCCGATGTCGATGAAATGTCGGCGATTGTTGCCGAGAATGAATATCTGCTTGTGAACCAGCAGAATCTTCTTGACATTGCATGTCTCGACCTTAAAGCGGTAATGTCGTGGCCGGTCGAGCGTGACTTAAAGGTCGATGGGCGTCTGCAAGATGTCGATGAGGGTTCTTGTGTGGATAGCGGTATTAATATCATTGAACTTCCCACTGCAAAGATTGCCGCCGAAAAATTGCATCAGCGGAAATTGGCTGTCAGTGTTGCGCGTGGTAATTTTGTTCCGGGAATTTCGCTTTCGGCAGGAGTATCAACATCATACTATAAGACTTTGAATATGAACTACGAATCGTTGCCGTTCAATCGTCAGTTTGCAGATAACATCGGAAAATCGATAAGCACGGGAATATCCTTCCCTCTATTCGGACGTTTGAGCAAATACAATAATCTGAAAAACAGTAAACTATCCTATAAAATCCAACAAGCAGCCTACGACGAGACGATGCGCAATCTTACTACGGAAATGATGAAATTGGCGATGAATCTTGAGGGGGCACGCAAGGAGTATCTCTCTTCTATCAGCCGACTGACGGCGGCAGAGAGTGCTCACGCTGCCAACCAACGAAAGTATGAACTTGGAAAAATCTCTCCTCTTGAGCTTTCGACGAGCAGCACTCGTCTTGCACAGGCGCGCGCAACACTCACGGGCAAGCACATACAGTTGCTCATACAAAAAATGCAGTACGATTATTATAATGGTGAACCTTATATTAAAGAATGATGGATAAGATAATAGAACAGAAAAAGGGATTGAAAAAAAAGCATCTTCCGTTTGTAATTGCAGGTATTTTGGTGTTGTTGCTTTTCGGCTGGATGCTTTGGGGCGACCACAGCAACAAGATGCGTGTCGAAACAGGGAATATAATAATCTCCAAAGTAGAAGAGGGTAGTTTCAACGACTATATACGCATAAACGGGCAGGTGCAGCCGGCGACGGTGGTTCATGTGTCGGCTCTCGAGAGTGGTATTGTCGATTTTAAGCCTGTGAAAGAGGGTGCGATGGTGAAGCGTGGCGATGTTATTCTTGTGCTTCGCAATCCCAACCTCGCGCAAGAGACGCTTAACAGCGAGTCGCAGCTTGCCGAACGACAGAATATGTTGCGCGATACAGAGATAAACATGGAGAAAGAGAAGCTCTCCATGCAGCAATCGAAACTTAGTGCAATAACTGATGCCAACCGCACTCGTCGTGCCTATGAGCAGGCAAAGACCCTTTACGACGAGGGATTGTCCTCGCGCGAGGAGTATCTGCGTGCCAAAGAGGATTACGAGCTTGCGCAGAGCCAACTGAAACTGCTCATCGAGCGTCTGCATCAGGACTCCCTCTATCGCAGTGTGCAGCTTGCAAAAATGCAGGAGAGCCTTAACAACATGCAAGAGAATCTTACGCTTGTGCGCAGTCGTGCCGACAATCTTAAAGTAAAAGCCACATACGACGGGCAGTTGGGTAGCTTTTCGGCCGAACTTGGACAGAATATTAGTGCGGGAATGCTCATAGGGCAGATAAATGTGCTTGGCGAATATAAGATTACCGTAAATATCGACGAACGTTACATTGACAGAATAATGTCGGGATTGCAGGGTACATTCGAGCGTCAGAATGTTAAATATGGCGTACAGGTGAGTACCGTCTACCCCGAGGTGCGCAACGGGCAGTTCCGCGCCGACCTTACTTTTACCGACGAGACACCCGAGAATATCCGCGTGGGACAGACCTACTACATCAATCTTGAGCTTGGCGAACCTACGCAGGCGGTGCTTGTGCCGCGTGGCAGCTACTTTAGTGTAACCGGTGGAAAGTGGCTCTTTGTGCTGTCGCCCGATGGTAGCGAGGCTGTCCGCCGCGAAATAAAGGTTGGTCGTCAGAATCCTCAATATTACGAGATAATCGAGGGATTGTCACCCGGCGAGAGTGTGATTGTTTCGGGCTACGACAGCTTTGGCGATTCCGAGAAACTTATTTTGAAATAATATAGAAAATTTATTAAGGAAAATATAATCATGAAACTTTTAACAGAAAATTTGGAAAAGGTGTTCCGTACGGAACTTGTAGAGACAGTTGCGCTCAATGGCGTTTCGATAAATGTAAACGATGGCGAGTTTGTTGCCATCATGGGTCCTTCGGGTTGTGGAAAATCCACCCTGCTCAACATTTTGGGTCTGCTGGATAATCCTACTGCCGGCAGTTATAAGATTGACGACGTAGAGGTTGCCGGGCTCAAAGAAAGGGAACGAACAGCCTATCGTCGCGGAAAGATAGGCTTTGTGTTTCAGTCGTTCAATCTGATAGAGGAGATGACCGTTGAAGAGAATATTGCCTTGCCGCTGACCTATCTTAAATACTCCTCGGCCGAGCGTAAAAAGATGGTCGAAGAGGTGATGCTCAGCCTTAACATCGCCCATCGTGCGAAGCATTTTCCCAACCAATTGTCGGGTGGTCAGCAGCAGCGTGTGGCCATTGCCCGCGCGGTGGTCACAAAGCCGGGGCTTATTCTTGCCGACGAGCCGACCGGTAACCTCGACTCGAAGAACGGCAGCGATGTAATGTCAATCCTTTCGGAACTTAACAGACAAGGTACGACGATTGTAATGGTAACGCACTCGAAGAAGGATGCAAAGTATGCCAATCGTGTGATTAATCTCTTCGATGGTCTTGTGGTCGATACTCTCGAAGAGCAAATGTAGGGACAGAAAATAGAAAGGAAATGATAAAGAATTTTATAATAACGGTGCGTAATATGCCCGTGGTTGCGACGCTCAACATCGTTGGTCTTGCGGTGGCAATAGCTGTGGCTTACATGATATTCGTGCAGGTACATCACGAACTATCATTCAACAAAGATGTGAAGGATGCCGACAGGAGTGCGCTTATAATCGGCAAGGGCGATTTTTTCGGAGGCTCTCAGTATAATATGTATATGTCGCGTGCAGCTGTGGAGTTTGTGAAGAATATTCCTATGGTCGAGAGGGTCGGCTCCATTAATCTTCTTGGAAAGCGTCGCGGCGCATGCACCGAGGATAATCCCGATGGCTTTGTGCTTAATATGAGCAATATTCTCTATCCCACAGAGACGTTGAGCATGTTTGGCTTCGAATTTGTCGATGGCGACTCTACTACGCTCAACACATACGGCAATGTGGCTATAAGCGAGAGTGCCGCTGCAAAATATAATCTTAAGATAGGTTCGCGTTTTGCGCATACATACAACGAAGAGATTCCCGACTTTAACGATTCTTGGAATTATGGCGTTGTTACTGCCGTTTATCGCGATTTTCCCGAAAATTGCGACCTCGGCAATATGGATGCTGTGGGTTTCTACGACCGTAACGACCTGAACGATTGGAGTAATTGGAACTATAATGTATATGTTCAGTTGCGCGAGGGATATACTTTTGCCGAGTTTGACAGTGTGCTCACAAAATTGTATGCCGAGGAGATGAAACGTGTCAAACGCGACGATGTAATAGAATATCTAACCGTTCCTGTCGGTGAACTTTATTATAATCAGCCTGCGGGTGTCGATTATGGAATCCCATCGTCCCGAGGCGACCTTTCGACAACAATCTCTCTTGCGGCTATTGCGGTGGTGTTGCTGTTGGTGGCCTTCATAAATTATCTGAATTTTGTGATGTCGCTCATTCCCTTGCGCATGTGTAGCGTGAATACCCGTCGCATAATGGGCGAGCAGATAGTTTCGTTGCGTCTTAATTTCATTGCCGAGTCTTTTATATTTCTTCTAGTTGCTGTGGCAGTGGCACTGTTTATTATAGAAGTTGTCTCCGGCAGCGCTGTTTCATCGCTTTTCATCACTTCGGTGGATGTTGCCAAACATGGTGGAATTTTATTGCTTATTATTGCGGCTGCCATGCTGTTTGCGTTTGTCGTTTCGCTCTATCCTGCGTGGTACATTACCTCTTTTTCGCCGGCACTTGCGCTCAACGGCAATTTCGGTCGCAGTCGCAAAGGGGCTATGTTGCGCACAATTCTTATAGGCGCGCAGTTTTTAGTGTCGTTTGTGCTCATTATTGTGGCCCTCTTCGTGTGGTTGCAAAATCGTTATCTTATGTCGGCGGACATGGGCTTTAAGCGAGAGCTCCTGCTCACTGTGGAATTGCCGCGCAAACAGTTTTTTATCGAGGGGCAGACACCGCGTGACGAGCTTGCCGACAGGTTGAAGGCCGGTGGTATTGTAAAGGATGTGGCCTTCTCCAATGGCGATTTTGTTACCAATAAGCGGTGGACAGTCGGTCGTACGATTGAAGGCCCCTTGCCACCGAATGCCAGTGCTGATATTATGTTCTCGCCTTTTCAGGTTTCGTGGAATTTTTTGCAAGTGCTTGGGGTGGATATTGTTGAAGGACGGGATTTCTCTCCCGAAGAAGTACAGAGTGGTAACGGTGCACTTATTTTCACCGAGGCTGCAAAATTGCAGTATCATCTATCGACCGACAATAGCGTCGCTCCGCGTGGTACCGCCGCTCCCATCGTGGGCTTTTGCCGTAATGTGAATGCCCGTTCGTTGCACGAAAAGCAGGGTGCTTTTGCTTTCTATTGTATGGGGCAGGATGAGCATGGTGTTCCCGGTAAAAAATATTATGCTATGCGCAACCTCTATATACGTCTTGCTGCGGGTGTCGATGTTGCCGATGCTGTCGCTCATATAAGAAAGACTATTATCGAGTATTTCCCCGGAATTACGCCTGCTGCGTTCGACGTGGAGTTTTTCGACGAAGTTCTTCGCCGACAGTATGAGCGTGAGCAACGTCTGGGGCTTATGGTGGGGCTTTTTGCTTTTGTGGTTATTGTTGTGTCGTTTATGGGCTTGTTTGCCATAGTTCTTTTCGAGGTTAAATTCATGGAGCGCGAAATTGCCTTGCGTCGTGTGAATGGTGCCTTGGTGAGTGATATTTTGTTGCTTTTGAGCAGTCGATTCATAATGGTGCTTGTTGTGTGTTTTATTGTAGCTGCCCCCATTGCTACATGTTTCATTAATGTGTGGTTGCAGGAATTTGCCTATAAGACTCCGCTCTATTGGTGGGTCTATGCTGCAGCATTCCTTGCTGTTGCCTTGCTTGTGGTAGGTATTGTTATTGTAAGCTCGTGGCGTGTGGTTACGCAGAATCCTGTTGAGGTTATAAATGAAGTACAATGATATTTTTTGCGAATGATAAAGAATTTTATAATAACGGTGCGCAATATACCCGTGGTCGCGACACTCAATATCGTAGGCCTTGCGGTGGCAATAGCTGTTGCCTATATGATATTCGTGCAGGTGCACCACGAACTTAGCTTCAATAAGGGGATAAAGGATGCCGACCGCACTGCAATATGCTGCATATAAAAACGCGGGGAGACTTTTATAGCCTCCCCGCGCGCTTTATAAATGGTGTGTTTACTCTTCGAGCAACTGTTTCAGAAACTCGTTCATCTCCTCGTCGAGTCCTTTCAGCAGTTCGCTGTCGAGGACAAGGGTATCGTCGTCCATATATATAAGGTCGACGATGGTCTCTTTGTTCTCGTCGATGAGGGTGCAAGAGTAGGGTTTCAGTATGTTCATCTTGTCAAACAGTCCCACTTTCTGCATCTGTACAAGCTCCGTGCGCAGGGTTTTCTCTACCGAGGCAGTCTGCTCCTGCGCGCTCTCTTTCCACTCTTCGATTGTAGCCTGCGACAGTTCGCGGTCGTCGTCGTCGAAGATGGTGAGGGTGCCTGTGACTCTGTCTACCTGAAAATAGAGGTCGGTGACGGTTGCACTTTCTGCTCGTCCCAGGGTATCGGTGATTGCCAAGATTGCATCGAGCAATGCTTCGCGGGATTGTTTGCTGATTGACATATTCTTTTCTTTTTAGATGTTTTTACCGTGACAGTTCTTGAACTTTTTGCCGCTACCGCAGGGACAGGGGTCGTTGCGACCTACGGTCTTCTCTACGCGGATGGGCTCGCGACGTGGCTGTTCGCGTGTGTCTCTTGCTGCGGCTGCCTGCTGGTTGCTGTCGTTAAGGTCCACTTTTGTCTCTCTATACTGCTGCTGGGGCTTCTTTGCCTTTTCGGGGTCGGGCGCGGTGTTCACCTGCGCGGGGTCCTGAACGGGTATCTGGCCTCTCATCAATATAGAGACTGTGCGGTCGTTTATCTTGTTCACCATGCTGTCGAACAGTGTAACCGACTCCAGCTTGAATATCAACAGCGGGTCTTTCTGCTCGTAGCTTGCATTCTGCACCGAGTGTTTAAGCTCGTCGAGGTCGCGCAAGTTCTCTTTCCATGCGTTGTCGATAGTGTGCAGCAGTATAGACTTCTCGAAACATTTGATAATCTCTTTGCCCTTTGTCTCGTAGGCAAGCTGTATGTTCACGGGAATCTGATACATGTGACGGCCGTCGGTAATGGGCACGTAGATGAACTGGTGAGTCATTGCCTCGTTGTTCTTATATATATATTCTATATAAGGATAAGCAATCTCGGCCATTCTTTCGTTTTTGCGCTTGAAGTTCTCGAGGGCAGCGTCGAATGCGATGTTTGCTCTCTCCTCGCCGTCGAGCTTGTCGTACTCCTCTTTGCTCTTGAAGGGCAGCTCTGTTGCGAGAATCTTCAGGAATTCGAGCTTCGCATCCTCGAATGTGCAGTTGTCGAGGATTGTGTAGCATCTGTCCCATATCATGTTCACGATGTCCATGCCTATGCGCTCGCCCATGAGTGCGTGGCGGCGTTTGGTGTAGATTACCGTACGCTGCTTGTTCATCACGTCGTCGTATTCGAGCAGACGCTTACGGATGCCGAAGTTGTTCTCCTCGACCTTCTTCTGTGCATTCTCTATTGCTTTAGAAATCATTGAGTGCTCAATCATGTCTCCCTCTTTGAAGTCCATGAATTTGCTGTCCATGATTTTCGCAATGCGCTCCGAACCGAAGAGACGCATCAGTTTGTCCTCGAGCGATACGAAGAATACCGATGAACCGGGGTCACCCTGACGTCCCGAACGTCCGCGCAACTGGCGGTCGACGCGACGCGACTCGTGTCTCTCGGTACCGATGATTGCGAGACCTCCTGCCTCGCGTACCTCGGGGCTCAGCTTGATGTCGGTACCACGACCGGCCATGTTGGTGGCGATGGTCACGGTGCCTGCGAGTCCGGCTTTTGCCACAATGTCAGCCTCTTTCTGGTGCAGCTTGGCGTTGAGCACGTTGTGGGGTATCTTCTTGATTGTGAGCATACGGCTCAGCAATTCCGAAATGTCTACCGATGTTGTACCTACAAGCACGGGGCGTCCCTGGCCTACGAGCATTTCAATCTCGTCGATTACTGCCTTGTATTTCTCGCGGTTGGTCTTGTAGATGCGGTCGTTCATGTCCTTGCGGGCAATGGGGCGGTTGGTGGGGATTACCACCACATCCAGCTTGTAGATGTCCCAAAACTCGCCTGCCTCTGTTTCGGCTGTACCAGTCATTCCCGAGAGTTTGTGGTACATACGGAAGTAGTTCTGCAGTGTGATTGTTGCGAATGTCTGCGACGCTGCCTCTACCTTCACGCGCTCCTTGGCCTCGATAGCCTGGTGCAATCCGTCAGAGTAGCGGCGACCCTCCATGATACGTCCTGTCTGCTCGTCCACGATTTTCACCTGTCCGTCCTCGGTTACTACGTATTCAACGTCGCGGTCGAACATTGCGTAGGCCTTGAGCAGCTGGTTGATTGTGTGTACGCGCTCCGACTTTACAGAGTAGTTGGTGAGCAGCTCCTCTTTCTTTGCAACCTTCTCTTCGTCGGTGAGGTTTTTGTCGTTCTCGAGCTGTGAGAGCTCCGATGCAATGTCGGGAAGCACAAAGAGGGTAGAGTCCTGTGAGTTTCCTGTGATAAGCTCGATACCCTTGTCTGTGAGGTCCACGCTGTTGTTCTTCTCGTCGATAACGAAGTAGAGGGGCTCGATGGCCTCGGGCATGCGCTTGTTATTCTGCTCCATGTAAATCTCCTCGGTCTTCAAGAGTCCGGTCTTTACTCCCGGCTCGCTGAGAAGCTTGATGAGGGGCTTGTTCTTGGGCAGTGCCTTATAGCTGCGGAAGAGTGAAAGGTAACCTTTGTTCACCTCTTCTTTGTTGTCTGAATATATAAGCTGACGCGCCTCGGCAAGCAGCTGGGTGGTCAGTTTCTTCTGTGCCTCCATCAGACGCTCTACCAAAGGACGGTACTCCTCGAACATCTGGTCGGCCTGACGTGCCACGGGACCGGAAATGATAAGGGGGGTACGTGCATCGTCGATAAGCACCGAGTCGACCTCGTCGACAATAGCGTAGTTGTGCATGCGCTGCACAAGCTCGCTGGGCTGGCTGGCCATATTGTCACGCAGATAGTCGAATCCGAACTCGTTGTTTGTACCGAAGGTGATGTCGGCAAGGTAAGCTTTGCGACGTGCATCAGAGTTAGGCTGGTGCTTGTCGATGCAGTCTACGCTCAGTCCGTGGAACATATAAAGGGGGCCCATCCACTCCGAGTCACGCTTGGCGAGGTAGTCGTTCACGGTAACCACGTGAACACCGTTGCCTGTGAGGGCGTTGAGGAATACGGGAAGGGTAGCCACGAGTGTCTTTCCCTCACCGGTTGCCATTTCGGCAATTTTTCCTTTATGAAGCACGACGCCACCGAATAACTGAACATCGTAGTGAATCATGTTCCACACTGTGTCGTTGCCACCGGCTGTCCAATGGTTCTTGTAAATAGCCTTGTCGCCCTCGATGGTGACAAAGTCTTTTGTTGCTGCAAGGTCGCGGTCGAAATCTGTGGCTGTAACCTCCACTGTCTCGTTCTCGGCGAAGCGGCGGGCAGTGTCCTTGACGATTGCAAATGCCTCGGGCAGAATCTCGTCGAGTACAACCTCGTTTTTGTCGAGCACCTCTTTCTCCAATTTATCTATCTGGTTGAAGATAGACTCGCGCTTTTCGAGCTCTGTCTGCTCAATAGTAGCTTTAAGCTCCTCAATCTTCTTGCGCTCCTGGGCTGTCGCAGCCTTAATCTTCTCTTTAAGCGCCACTGTGCGTGCGCGCAATTCATCGTTGCTCAGTTCGGCAATGGCGGGGTACGCCTCCTTTATCTTTTGAACCCAAGGTTGAATCTCGCGCATGTCGCGGCTAGCCTTGTTTCCGAACAACTTACTTATAAAATCTATAAATCCCATATGTTATTTTATTTTTTCTTCTTAATTTAATGTTGTGTTTTCCGATGTCCAATCGTTACAATAGGGCAAAGATAGTAACAAACGAGCAAAATACAAAGCTTGCTTTGATATTTTACTGCGAGTGCAGGATATTTTCGAACTTTAGTTCAAAGATTCCATAATGATAATCTTTTGTACTATTGTAGCGAAAATTTCACATCTTCCATATTAAATACAGCAAAAAGCGTGCCAAAGGGACGTCGTATGCAATTTTGGCAGAGTGCAACTTTGTTGCGACGATTGCCTCTTTTTATTTAATATTTAGAAACAGTTTAACTTATGTTGGAAAATATTTTTATCTTTGCGACTCTGTTTCGGCTGCTTTCGGCCAATTTGGGCAGACACACGGATAATTTACATAAAAATTATATGACTATGAGAAAACTTTTTTCGACCCTGCTTTTTGCAGTAGTTGCGTTTTTCTTCTCCTCATGCGGAGAGAAAGTTTATTATGCGTCCGATTTTGGAATCGTTCCCGACACGGGCGAGGACATGACAAAGCCCATTGCCCGTGCGATTGAGGCTATCAAAAATGAGTGTGGCGACAGGCCCGCAGTGTTGCTCTTCGAGGGTGGAGAGTACGATTTTTACCCCGACAGCGCTAACGTGCGCGAGTACTATATCTCTAACCACGACCAGGATAATCCCAAGTATGTGGCAGTGGCCCTCGAAGGTGTTAAGAATCTTACACTCAGGGGAATAAATGATGGCGAGAATGCCCGTCGCGCCGACTTTATGATGAACGGCCGCATGCTGCCCGTGGCGATGGTCGGCTGCGAGAACTGTACGCTCGACTTTATCGGCATCGACACACGCGTGCCCCAGATTGCACAGGTAGAGGTGCTCGAAAATGACACCGAGAATGGCTTTATCACCTACCGTCTGGCATCTTACGTAAATTACAAGATTGCCGACAGCACATTGGTTGTTTATGGCTCGAATTGGGAGTTTAACCCTCGTTGGGGCATCGCATTCGACGGAAAAACACGTCACCTTGTGTACAGAACCAGCGATATTGGTGTCGGTACACTGAAGGTCGAGGAGGTTGAGCCTCGCGTGATACGCGCCCCCTGGAAAGATGCGCGCTTGCTCCCCGGTACCATCGTAGCCATGCGTCCCTACGTGCGTCCCACTCCGGGTATTCTCGTGTCCGAGTGTAAAAATACCTCAATCCTTTCATCTGTAGTATATTACGCCGAGGGAATGGGCCTCCTTGCACAGGGTAGCGAGAATATCACTCTCGACGGATTCCAGGTAGCTTTGCGTGGCGAGGACGACACTCGTTACTTTACCACACAGGCCGATGCTACACACTTCTCGGGATGCAAGGGCATGATAAAATCTGTGAACGGCCTCTACGAGGGCATGATGGACGACGCTATCAACGTTCATGGCACATATTTGCGAGTGATTAAGAAACTCGACGAAAAGACTCTCATCGGTCGCTACATGCACCCCCAGGCCTATGGATACTATTGGGGCGCTGCCGGCGACACTGTGCAGTTCATAAAGTCAGACGTGATGGAGATTGTTGACGGCAACAAGGTAGTCGCTATCGAGCCCTACGACAAAGATCAGTTCTCGGGCTGCAAAGAGTTCAAGCTTACCTTTGAAAAACCTGTTCCCGCCGATGCCGACAATGGCAAATATGGAATCGAGAATCTCGAGTGGACCCCCGAGGTACTTTTTGCAGGTAATGTCATCCGCAACAACCGCGCACGCGGAACACTCTTCAGCACTCCAAAACGCACCATTGTAGAGAACAACCTTTTCGACCACACTTCGGGTGCAGCCATCCTCTTGTGCGGCGACTGCAACGGATGGTTCGAGACAGGTGCCTGCCGCGACGTTGTCATCCGCAACAACCGCTTCGTAAATTCTTTGACAAATATGTTCCAGTTTACCGACGGAATTATTTCTATCTATCCTGTAATTCCCAACCTCGCCGAGCAGACAAAATATTTCCACGGAGGCGATGGCAAGGGCGTTGTTATCGAGAACAATGTGTTCGAGACATTCGACGCACCCATTGTCTATGCAAAGTCACTCGACGGATTGAAATTCTGTAACAACAAGATAATTGTAAACGAAGATTTCAAGCCCTTCCACTGGAATCGCCACCGCTTCCTTTTCGACAAGGTGAAGAACGTGGTTATCGAAAATAACGAATTCGAGGGAGGCTTCGACGAAACTACCGACGTTAAGCACAGATATTAATAAGAATGTGACAATTTGGCGCAATTTGTCATGCTGCGCTTGAAAAATTGTCCTATTTTTGTTGCGTTTCGACCGAAAAAACAATTTGGCACGCTTTTGGTTATAATAATCAATGTGCGTGGCTGCAAAAGTGCGTCAGGCGCGACAATAGAGTAAATAAAAAGAATAACAAATAAATTAAAACTTTAAGAAATTATGAATATCAAACCTTTAGCAGACAGAGTTCTCATCCTGCCCCAGGCAGCCGAGGAGAAGACAGTCAGCGGTATCATCATCCCCGACACAGCAAAAGAGAAACCCCTTCAGGGCGAGGTTGTTGCAGTTGGTAACGGCACAAAAGACGAAGAAATGGTTATCAAAGTGGGCGACACAGTTCTTTATGGCAAATATGCAGGTACAGAGCTCGACCTTGATGGTGTTAAATATTTGATCATGCGTCAGAGCGACGTATTGGCTATCCTCGGATAATTTTAAAGAAAAGGAATCATGGCAAAAGAAATTTTATTCAATATGGACGCCCGCGACCAGCTTAAGAAGGGCGTAGATGAGTTGGCAAATGCAGTAAAAACAACACTCGGCCCCAAAGGACGCAACGTAATCATCGAGAAGAAGTTCGGCGCTCCCCAGATTACAAAGGACGGTGTTACAGTAGCAAAGGAGATTGAGCTCGACGACGCATTCATGAACACCGGTGCGCAGCTTGTTAAGGCTGTTGCTTCAAAGACAGGTGACGATGCAGGTGACGGTACAACAACTGCTACAGTTCTTGCTCAGGCAATCATCACAGAGGGTCTGCGCAACGTAACAGCAGGTGCCAACCCCATGGACTTGAAACGCGGTATCGACAAGGCTGTTAGCAAAATCGTTGCTTCTATCAAAGAGCAGAGCGAGGATGTTGGCGCCGACTACGAGAAAATCGAGCAGGTTGCTACAATCTCTGCTAACAACGACTACGAGATTGGTAAGCTCATCGCCGATGCAATGCGCAAAGTATCAAAGAACGGTGTTATCACCATCGAAGAGGCTAAGAGCCGCGACACTACTATCGGTGTTGTAGAGGGTATGCAGTTCGACAGAGGTTACCTCTCTGCTTACTTCGTAACAGACACAGAGAAGATGGAGTGTGAGATGGAGAACCCCTACGTTCTTATCTACGACAAGAAAATCTCTAACCTCAAAGATATGCTCCCCATCCTCGAGGCAGCCGTACAGACTGGCCGTCCCTTGCTCATCATCGCCGAGGATGTAGACAGCGAGGCTCTTACAACATTGGTTGTTAACCGTCTGCGTTCACAGTTGAAAATCTGTGCAGTTAAGGCTCCCGGCTTCGGCGACCGTCGCAAAGACCTTCTCGAGGACATCGCAATCCTCACAGGTGGTATCGTAGTATCAGAGGAGAAGGGCATCAAGCTCGAGCAGGCTACTCTCGAAATGCTCGGCTCTTGCGGTAAAATCACTGTTAGCAAAGAGGTTACAACAATCGTTGACGGTAACGGCGACAAAGACGCTATCGATACACGCATTGCAAATATCAAAGGCCAGATTGAGACAACAAAGTCAGACTACGACAAAGAGAAGCTTCAGGAGCGTCTCGCGAAACTCTCGGGCGGTGTTGCAGTACTCTATGTAGGTGCAGCTTCTGAGGTTGAGATGAAAGAGAAGAAAGACCGCGTAGACGACGCACTCTGCGCTACACGTGCAGCCATCGAAGAGGGTATCGTTCCCGGTGGTGGTGTTACATATGTTCGCGCAATCGACTCACTCGAGGGCCTCGAGGCAGCTAATGCTGACGAGCAGACAGGTATCAACATCATCCGCCGTGCGGTTGAGGAGCCTTTGCGTCAGATTGTTGCTAATGCCGGCAAAGAGGGTGCAGTTGTTGTTCAGAAGGTACGCGAGGGTGCAGGTGACTTCGGTTACAATGCTCGCGCCGACAGATACGAGAATCTCCTCGCAGCAGGTGTTGTTGACCCCGCCAAGGTTACACGCGTAGCTCTTGAGAACGCTGCTTCTATCGCAGGAATGTTCCTTACAACAGAGTGCGTGATTGTTGACAAGAAAGAGGAGAGACCTGCAATGCCTATGGGCGCTCCCGGAATGGGTGGCATGGGCGGCATGATGTAATCTTGTCTCGCACAAAGTTAAATAGATAATATCCGGTGGCCGTAGTTCCCCAACCCTTCTACGGCCTCTCGGTTTTTCGGGCGCCGATTGCTGTGAAGCAGTCGGCGCTTTCTTATATTTTACTTTTGATTGAAGTTACTGTAAGGGTGATTATTTTCTAATATATGTGCTCTCGCTATGTTCTTTAACGGTGCTGGTTGTTTTTTTAAGTTACCATTATTTGCAAAAAGCTCCCCCTCTTGGATGAGAGGGGGTGGCCTTTAGGCCGGGGGCGTTCGATTGTTTACAAATACTCCCTCCGTCGCAGACGCTTGCGCCTGCTCCTCGTCCCTCAGAGGGACAGCTTTTTTAATGTTACTATTGTTTGCAAGAAGCTCCCCCTCTTGGATGAGAGGGGGTGGCCTTTAGGCCGGGGGTGTTCGATTATTTATAAATACGCCCTCCGTCGCAGACGCTTGCGTCTGCTCCTCGTCCCTCTAATTTTAGAGGGACAGCTTTTTAAAGTTACTATTATTTGCTGAAAGCTCCCCCTCTTGGATGAGAGGGGGTGGCCTTTAGGCCGGGGGCGTTCGATTATTTATAAATACTCCCTCCATCGCAGACGCTGCGTCTGCTCCTCGTCCCTCAGAGGGACAGCTTTTTTAATGTTACTATTGTTTGCAAGAAGCTCCCCCTCTTGGATAAGAGGGGGTGGCCTTTAGGCCGGGGGCGTTCGATTGTTTACAAATACTCCCTCCGTCGCAGACGCTTGCGTCTGCTCCTCGTCCCTCTAATAGAGGGACAGCTTTTTAAAGTTACTATTGTTTGCAAAAAAACTCTCCCTCTTTTTGTAAAAGGGAGTTAGTGTTCTTTATCAAAGAAATGTAGTGCTATAAATTTGTATTTGCTTTTTGAATAGCTGATTTTTTTAATTATATTTGCACTGTTCTTAGGGCATAGTACTCTTTGAACAGACATATTTTATTATAGGGCGTTTAGCAAAATTATCCTCTATTGAAATCTGGACAATTTCGACACTAGGGTAATGAGCAAGAAACGTCCACGTCTGATGTATATATATCCCTCAGGGATTGTTATATACCATTGGGCGTGGGCTTTGCTTATTATTAGTGTCGGGCAGTCCAGAGCCTCAATGGAGTAATAAGCGAAAGTTCCCACGTCCTTTTTTTGTTCGCTTTCATCGGGGAATTGTGAGGGCAAAGAAATTCAAAAAAATGAAAAACTTTAGAATGATTGGAATGGCACTTATGGCTGTTCTTATGTATGTGAATTTTACATCTTGTAGTGAGGATGATGACTTATTCTCGGGTAGTGGAAGTAATATTCCTAAAAACACTATTCGTTACCAAACGAAAGATGGAATTATTATTCGTTTCGAGGATGAAGATGTTTTTGGTGGCGCAAGGATAATTAGTAACACCTATTCAACAACAAACGGCTATGGAACAATAGAGTTTGCGTCGGAAGTTACAGCTATTGAAAAATGTGCGTTTGAATTCTGCAAAAGCCTTACAGGTATTACACTACCTAGTAGTGTTGTAACAATCGGAAACTATGCATTCTACTGTTGTGAAGAACTTACAAGCATTACAATTTCTAATAGCGTGACAAGCATAGGGTATAATGCATTTTATGGTTGCAATCTTTCAAGTGTGTATATGAAATGTAGTACTCCTATTAAGTATAATTCTTATTTCGATTATGATACTCGTGAAAATGCAACTCTCTATGTCCCCAAAGGCTCATTAGAGGCTTATAAGTCTGCTATTGGTTGGAACGAATTTAAAGATATTCAAGAGTATTAATGTTATACTAAATAACTAAAATTGTTAACTCTCACCCACTCATTGATGAGCAGGTGGGAGTTTCTATGTTTTTTCTGCTTATATGCTTCCTTTCTCGTCGCAAAATTTAAGTTTTTCTCTCTCCGATGATGCTTATTACCTGTATTTTTAATAATTTTGGCATCAAATTTCGTGGAAAATGATTGAGAGCGTAAAAAATATAGAAATTGCGGAGTATGATTACCCGCTTCCTGACGAGAGAATTGCAAAATATCCATTGAAAGAGCGTGATAGTTCTAAACTGCTTGTTTACAATAAAGGCAATGTCAGCGAGGATGTATTCCGCAATCTGCCCGACTATATTCCTGCGGGCAGCCTGATGATTTTCAACAATACAAAGGTTATTCAGGCGCGTCTGCGTTTCCGCAAGCCTTCGGGTGCGCAGATAGAGGTCTTTTGTCTCGAGCCCGAGACGCCGAGCGACTATGCGCTTGTCTTTCAGCAGACTGAGTGCTGTGTGTGGCAGTGCCTCGTAGGAAACTCCAACCGTTGGAAGAGCGGTCTTCTCTCGCAGACGGTTGTCGTGGGCGACCGCGAGGTTACCCTCTCGGTCGAGCGTGTGAGCGCTCCCGGCTCGGTGAACTCTGTGCGCTTCACATGGGACGGCGGCGTCACCTTTGCCGAACTTCTCGAGAGCGTGGGCGAGCTTCCCATTCCTCCCTATCTTAACCGCAAGACCGAGGATAGCGACAAGAGTACCTATCAGACTGTCTATTCAAAGGTTAAGGGCTCGGTGGCGGCTCCCACTGCGGGGCTGCACTTTACTCCTGAGGTGTTCGATGCAATGCGCGGACGCGGGGTCGATTGCCGCGAGGTTACGCTGCACGTGGGCGCGGGTACATTCAAGCCTGTGAAAAGCGACCTTATTGCCGACCACGAAATGCACGAGGAGTATATTGAGGTGTCGCGCGAGCTTGTGCAGCGCATGATTACCGCCGATGCTTCGGTGGTGGCTGTGGGAACAACCTCGGTGCGCACGATAGAGAGCCTCTATTATATTGGTGCGGCTGTGGCGGCCGATAGTTCCATTGAGCCTGACAATCTGTCGGTGGAGCAGTGGACAGCTTACGAAAAAGAGCACACGCTGCCGGCTGTCGATGCGTTGCGCGCCCTCGATGAATATATGCAGACGCACGGCCTCGAAAAGATTCACGCCCATACAAGAATAATGATTGCTCCTGGCTATAAATATCGCATCGTTAAGGCTATCGTTACCAATTTCCACCAGCCGAAGAGCACACTGCTGCTTTTGGTGTCGGCCTTTGTGAGTGGCGATTGGAAGAAAATATACGACTATGCTCTTGCCAACGATTTTCGTTTCCTGAGCTACGGCGACAGCTCTCTGCTTATTCCTTAGCCTCATTTTTTAGACATTTTTAGAACATTTTCATAATTCGCGTTGTTTACTGCTATGTATTTATATGTAACAGTTTATGACGCGAATTTTTCTATTTCTCCTCTCTGCGACGCTGCTTTTTGCTGCGTGTGCGTCGCCCGTCGGTGGCGATGGGGCGCGTGTCGTGCGCGAGACAGGCGAGCCTTCGCGGCAGACTGTTTACAGAATGCTGGAATTTTTCTTTTGCGACGTTCGTCCCGAGCATAAAAAGCGCATGATGATAGGCCCTTTCAGACTTCATGGGTCGGTGGGGGAGTATACGTGCGCTTCGCTGTTGCCCCCTTTCTGCTCTCCGCTGAATGGCTTTCCCGCTTTTTCGACCGATGAGTTCGGCGATGCTTCCGTTGCCGTCTATTCGGATAGGTTGGGGTTCTTCAGGGAACATTCGCCCTGCTGGCGTCTGCGGGTGCTTACGAATGTGGCGACAGAGATCGACAGCCTTGTGCTCGAGGTCAACTACTCCTATTGTTACGGCGACGATGGCAACGACGGCTTTGTGACAGCCATGCAGCGTCTGCCTCTGTGCGGCTTTTCTGCGTTCGGGGCAGGGCAGTCGGCCCCAGAGGTGCGGCTCTGCTGCTTCCCTGCCGACGACTCTCTGCCTTTCTCCATTGTCTGCCTCCTCTTTACGCATCGACTCGGCGACTTTCGCCCATTGTAGCATTTAACGAAAATTAAACTCGATTTTTTGATTTTTAGCCGCCAAATGGCGAATATTGCAAAATAAATATCGAAGAATATGAAAAATTATAGAATAGAGGCATTGATTGTTGCCGTCGGAATTGTGCTTTTCGGCTTTGTGGTAAAGAGCGCAGTGAATAATTTTATCGAGAAAGAGCGAGTGGTGAGCGTCAAAGGACTTGCCGAGACTGACGTTGCTGCCGACCTTGTAGTGTGGCCTCTCGTCTATAAAGAGGCGGGTAACGACCCTACGGAAATGTACGAGACAATCACCCGCAAGAATGCGATAATTGTCGATTTTCTCAAGTCCAACGGAATTACCGACGCCGAAATAAGCGTGTCGCCGCCATCGGTGTACGACAAGCAGGCCGACCGCTACAATGACGACCGCAGCGCCTATCGCTACAAGGCGTCGAGCGTGATTACCGTAACTTCGAAAAAGGTGGATGCCGTGCGTGCAATGATGCAGCAGCAGGGCGAGCTTCTCAAGCAGGGCATTGCCATAGTGGGCGACGAGTATCAGTATCGTGTAGCGTATGAGTTTACAGGGCTCAACGAAATAAAGCCGGCGATGATTGAAGAGGCTACAAAGAACGCGCGTAGCGCTGCCGAGAAGTTCGCCAAAGACTCCGACAGCAGTCTGGGCAAGATACGCAATGCCAATCAGGGCACCTTTACAATAACCGACAGCGACGCGAACACTCCCTACATCAAGCACGTGAGAGTGGTAACAACTGTTACATATTATCTGGAAAATTAACGTTTGAAAGGTTAAAATTTACGGACAGCCAACGAAAAACGGCTGTCCTTTTTTTTATTTGCAAATAAATGATTATCTTCGCAAATAAATATAAATTAGGATAGATATGTTTTCAGGAATAGTAGAAGAATTTGCAACGGTTACAGCGCTTGTGAAGGAGCAGGAGAATCTTCATCTTACTCTCACATGCTCGTTTGTCGGTGAACTGAAAATCGACCAGAGTGTGTCGCACAATGGCGTGTGTCTGACTGTGGTGAAACTCACCGAGGATACATACACGGTGACAGCGATGAAAGAGACGCTCGAACGCTCCAATCTGGGCCTGCTGAAGGTGGGCGACAAGGTGAATGTGGAGCGCAGCATGATGATGAACGGACGCCTCGACGGACACATTGTTCAGGGACACGTGGACGAGACAGCCGAGTGTATCGAGGTGCGCGACGCCGAGGGTAGCTGGTACTACACCTTCCGCTACAAGAAAGACGATGCGATGGCCGCAAAAGGCTATATGACCGTGGACAAAGGCTCTGTGTGCGTGAACGGTGTCAGCCTGACAGTGTGCGAGCCCACCGACGACACATTTACTGTAGCAATAATCCCCTACACATACGAGCATACTAATTTCCATACAATCAAGGCCGGCACGGTGGTGAACATCGAGTTCGACATTATTGGAAAGTACATTGCCCGCATGCTTAAAAACTAAAGAAATGAGCGATTTTCTCGAATTGGTAATGGCGCGACAGAGCGACCGCGCCTACGAGCCCGGACGCAAGATTGAGCGCGAGACACTCGAACGCATCATCGAGGCTGCCCGCATGGCACCCTCGGCCTGCAACGGCCAGCCGTGGCGCTTCACGGTTGTCACCGAAGAGGCTCTGCTCAAAGAGGTCGCGGCAGCAACGGCGAGTCTGGGAATGAACAAGTTTGCCAAGGATGCCTCGGCGCTTGTGCTCATCACCCACGAATCGACAAATATAACCTCGAAACTCGGTTGCGGAATAAAGGACAAGGACTTTCCCATGATGGATCTGGGCATTGCATCGGCCTATATGACGCTGGCCGCCGAGGCCGAGGGAATAGGCTCGTGCATCCTCGGATGGTTCGACGAGAAAAAGATAAAAGAGCTTGTAGGAATCCCCAAAGGCAAGCGTCTGATGCTCATTGTCACCTTGGGCTACGCTGCCAAAGGCAAGCGCAAGAAGGTGAGAAAAGAGTGGGGCAAGGTAGTATCTTTTGAAAAATATAAATAATCAATAATCTATGAGTATGAAAAAATTTATCATGTCATGTGCCACATTCCTGCTGACAGCAGTGTGTATGGCCAATTCACTCTCGTGCTCGGGTAGTGGAAATTCGCAGTTGCCGCGCGAAAGCGCCGGTTATACGATAGATGAGTCGGGCTTTACGACTCTTCCTGTCATTCCCGTATCCACAGACGCAAAGACAGAGTGGAAGTATGTAACATCAGAGCCTGCTTCGGGCTGGAAAAATGTAAGTTTCGACGACTCTGCGTGGAAAACAGGTTACAATTCCTTCGGTACAAAAACTACAAACAGCACCTCTTGGACAACAACCGACATCTGGATGCGTAAAGAGTTTACACTCGAGGGCTGCACAGCGCAGGTAATTGACAGCCTCCTTCTCTCTGTTGCTCACGACGAGGATTGCCAAATTTACATCAACGGAGTAGTCGCTGCCGAGCTCGACGGCTGGGAGGACTATAAGAACATTGCAATCTCGGACAAGGCAAAAGCTGCCATCAAGGTAGGCGAGAAGAACATTCTTGCCGTACACTGCTACAATGGCGGTGCCCCCGGAGTAATCGACGTAGGCCTCTACAAGCACGCTCTTGCAACATCAGTAACATTCTTCAATGTTGCAAAGGTAGCCCCCACCACATGGAAATATGTTACCGAGACTCCCGCCGACTCACTCACATGGATGAATCCCGAGTTCAACGATTCAGTATGGAGCGAGGGTCAGGCTGGCTTCGGATACAAGAGAACCACTCAGGTGATTAACACACAGTGGACAACAAGCGACCTTTGGCTCCGCAAGAAGGTGAGCTTCAAAGGCTTCAGCAAAAAAGACCTTCAGAGCCTCAAGCTGACAGTAGTGCGCGACGGTGTTTGCGAAATCTACTTCAACGGTGTTCTCGCAGCAGCGCTCAAGAATAACGGTATCAAGACCGAGGAGGTTGCAATCTCCGAGGAGGCATTGAACGCAATCTCACCCGAGGGCGAGACAACAATCGCTGTTCACATCTACCGCACAAACTCACAGAAATATTTCGACGCTTCACTTGCATGTAAAGCCGAGGGCCTGCTCGCGCCCGTACAGTGGGAGATGAAGAAGGCGCCTCTCATGAGTATCTTCGCAAAGGATGTCGATCCCAACAACGTTTGGGCAGAATATCCCCGTCCCCAGATGGAGCGTAAGGAGTGGCAGAGCCTTAACGGTCTTTGGGGCTTCCAGCCTCTCTTCACCGACAAGGAAGGCTTGCCCGACGACGTTTATGGCCTCGAGATTCTTGTTCCCTACCCCGTAGAGTCGGCACTTTCGGGAATCATGGAGGACTACCGTCGCTTCGCATACAAACGCACATTCACCGTTCCCAGCAACTGGAAAGAGCGTCGTCTGTTGCTCCACTTCGAGGCTGTTGACTGCGAGTGCGAGGTGTTTGTAAACGGCCAGAGCGTGGGTACTCACGCAGGTGGTTACGAGCCCTTCTCGTTCGACGTTACAAATTACCTCACAGCCGAGGGCGAGCAAGAGCTTGTAGTAAAGGTTTACGACCCCACAGACTACGGAAACTATGCACGCGGTAAACAGACTCTCTTCCCCGGAGGTATCATGTACACCTCTACTTCAGGTATCTGGCAGAGTGTTTGGATGGAGCCCGTCGAGGATGTATACATCGAAAACTACACAGTTGTTCCCGATGTTGACAACTCTTCTGTAACCGTTAAGGTTAACGTTAAGGGCAATCAGGCGGCAAAGGCTGTCATTGCAGTTAAGGATGGCGACAAGGTAGTTTCTAAAGCCGAGACAGTCGTTAGCGAAAAAGCAACTATCAGCGTTCCCGATGCAAAATTGTGGTCACCCGACTCACCCTTCCTCTACGACCTCGATATTACTCTTGTCGATGGCGAGGAGAATGTAGACGCAGTGAAAGGTTACTTCGGAATGAGAAAAATCTCTCTCGGCAAGGTTGGCGACTACACAAAGATGTTCCTCAACAACGAGCCTCTCTTCCACATGGGTCCCCTCGACCAGGGATTCTGGCCCGATGGATTGTACACAGCACCCACAGATGCTGCTATGCTCTACGACATTGAAATGACCAAGCAGATGGGCTTCAATATGATTCGTAAGCACATCAAGATTGAGCCCCGTCGTTGGTACTACCATTGCGACAGATTGGGTCTTCTCGTATGGCAGGATATGCCCTCGCCCAACTCTTATTCATCAATCACTCCTCCCGCACTCGACAAGACCAAGTTCAAGAAAGAGCTCCGCGCGATGATTGACAACCTCTACAACTCTCCCTGTATCATCATGTGGGTACTCTTCAACGAGAGCCAGGCTCGTCACGATGTTGAGTCTCTCGTGAAGTACATCAAGATGGTCGATCCTTCACGTCTGGCCAACCAGGATAGTCAGTATGGCGTACACTCTACATATGTAGGCGACGTTTGGGACATTCACCACTATCCTAACCCCGCATACGTATCTTGCGCGAACAAGGATCTTGCAAATGTTTGTGGCGAGTACGGTGGTCTCAAATTCAAGGTAGATGGCCACACATGGGGTGCAGGCGACTGGGGCTACGCAACGATGAACAGCCGTCAGGAGCTTATGGATACTTACGAGGCTTATGTATTCGACCTCATCAAGTTCAGCAGCGCCTTCGGAATGGGTGGTGCCGTATATACACAGACAACCGACGTAGAGATTGAGATTAACGGTCTTATCACATACGACCGCGCAGTTGTTAAGGTAGACGTTCCCAAACTTGCCGAAATCAACAAGCGTCTTACAAATATTGTTTACCAGAAAGACACTATCATTCCTACAGCTGTCGATGGCGGAACAATGTGGAAGATGACTACCACACAGCCCTCATCAGACTGGTTCAAGCCCGAGTTTGACGATAGCTCTTGGAAAGAGAAGAAATCGGGATTCGGAACATCTAATACTCCTAACGCTGTTGTCGGTACAACATGGAGCTCTTCTGATATTTGGATTCGCAAGAACTTCCGTCTCGATGGAATGAATCGTCAGATGGCCGACAGCCTTGTGATGTTGATGACACACGACGAGGATTGCGAAATTTACATCAATGGTAAATTGCTTGCATCTTATGAGGGTCACGACAACAACTATTCACAGGTAGAGTTCACCACAGCCGTTAAGAATGCTCTTCTTTTCGATGCAGAGAATACTATTGCCGTACACTGTCATCAGACTCACGGTGGTCAGTTTATCGACCTCGGTATCTACCTTGTATCGTCACAGGGCCTTACAACATCTATCGGTGACGTTGCTGCCGACAATACTCCCCGCGTGGACATCGACGCCAAGAACAAGACAGTTGCCATCGTTGGTGGCGGCTTCGGCGATGGCACACGTCTCGAGGTTGTTACAGCTTCGGGTACTGTAGTGAAGAATGTCATTGCAGGTAACGACGAGGTCAGCCTCTCTACAATTCCTGCAGGCGTGTACGTGCTTCGTTACGCAGATGGTAACAGAAAGCACACTTGCAAAGTGGTAATCTAATAATTATCAGTCGATAAATAAAAAACTTCAGCCTCTCTCGGGGCTGAAGTTTTTTTATGCTCTTGTGCTTGAGCCGGCCGTTTGGCTGGTGAGCGTATAAAGAAAGGCTGTCGATGCCCTTGGCACCAAACAGCCCTCTATATAATGCTAATTGCCTGTTGCGGCTATCTCTTTTCTGCGTCAATCATTCCTTTGCTGCCGAGGTACGAGACTGAGCGCGACGCAGTCGCGCAAGCAATCTGTAGACATTCGCGAATGTTCTCTACGTTCATACGTTCGTTAGAGAGAATCTCCCTCTCGCACAGGCAGGCAATAAATTGGCTCGTTGTCCAGTCGCCCGCGCCTTCCCAGTCTACCACATTCTCATTTGGGACGGAGTCTACCTTTGTCCACTCCTGCCCGCCGAGGCTGAATTCCAGCCCCTCGGCTCCCAATGTGCGTATGAAGAGCTTGTCGGGGTGCTTGCCCACGAACGAGAGGTCGCCCACCTTTTCGTGGCTGAACTTTATAATGTCGCTGACCTCCACCGCTTTCAGGAATTTTTTCTTGTCAGCGTCGCCTTCGGGCTCGAAGTAGACAAGCGTGCCGCGTTTGCGCAGTTCGGCAGCCAGATAGCGCAGTCCCGCCTCTGCCGCATCGAAGAAGAAGATGTCCGGTGCAAAGTCCAGGCTCTCCATGAACGCCGGCGCCTCGTCGCGCACACGAATGTATCTGCGCCTCGGGAAACGGCTGCCCGGCGATGTTGCCCTGAACGACGTAGTGTGTTCTCCGCTCATCTTGTCTCGTTTGTGGGTGCAGCGCAGCAGTGTCGTTCCACCGTGAGCGCTGTTCTCCACGAAACGAACGTCGGCTCCGTATCTGTGTAGGTCATCCTTTATCTTCAGCCCCTGTTCCGAGAGGTCAAGGTGGGCGATGGGGAAGCTCTGCACTCCAAGATAGGGGAGTATGCTTGCGACGTTTCCGCAGGTGTTTCCAACGCACTCTGTAACTACTGTTTCCGTAAATTTGTTGGCTTTGCCGATGATGAATCCGTTGGGGTATTCGCGAGTGACTATAGTGTCAAGAGCAAAGTTTCCGCTTAGCAAGCAGCTCTTTCTCATAATGCCGGTTTTTAATTGTTGTTCTTTATCTCCTCTAAAAGCTCCATATAAACATCGTAGGTGTTCAAATAGCTGTACTCCTTTTTCAATCTTTTGGCGCACAGCCAATTACCACCCTTGAAGGCTGTTGCCGGATGTTCGTAGTCGGGAGTGTACAAGAAAAGCTCCTGCTTGTTCGAGTCCCATACTATGGCGTCTTCGTCCACGTATTTTGAATAGAGACTCGAGGCTACGGTGGCGCTTTTGTAAGAGAGAATTTTTACCCCCTCGGGTGTTTGGCCGTATCTGTAGCTGTTACCAATGACAGGCATATGCGGGGCGCGTCCCTCATTGTCGCATATGGGGCTCTTGAATGCATCTTCGAGACGTTCGTCGTTTAATGCATCCGGGAGTGTGGGCTCTGTATAAGAGTCTATCTTCTCTTGAATCAATTTTTTTACATCTTCAATATCCATAATTCTTTAATAGTTATTGTGTGGGATTTTACAAAGGTGTTTTTGTCGGTAGTGTATCAAAGATACGAACAAACGAGCAAAATACAAAGCTTGCTTTGATATTTTACTGCGAGTGCAGCAAATGTTCTGCAGGAATAGCCGTTGCGCACCCTCTCTATTGCTTTTCCATATAGCCCCACGCACATTTGCTACACTTGTAACCTCCCGAAGAGTATGGGCCTTTGTGGTTGCCCAAGCACGATAGACACACTCTGAAGCCACATTTGTCACATACGTACCATGTCCACGCTGCCGAATACTCTCTACCACAATTCTGACAAGGAATCAAAAAACTCATAATTCTATATATTTTAATTGGTTAATAATCTCTCGTTTCTCTCAATTTTACGAAGGCGCCCGGCCGATTCATTGCCCTTTTTATCATTCGTTTGGCCGCCCTCTGTAGATTATACTGCACTCGTGGCCCAATTGTTACAAAAAAAGCCCGGGCATTTGCCCGAGCTTTTAATTTATATAGTGTGAGTTTCTTTGTTGAATGTTAGCTTTCAATAAGATAGCTTCTTAAAAAATAATGCAACGAAGTGGAATTATTTTTTTAGTTCGTAGAATTTTACCCAGTCGACAATCATTTTTGCGGGAAGCTCCTTGGGGTCGGCCTTGCCCACCCAGCGGCCCTCAATCTGCATGTCTATGAGCAGAAAGAAAGGTGTTCCGAACGGGAACTGTCCTTTCAGGGGAGTCTCTATGCGCGGATAGGTGAATGTGTGGCGGCCGTTCACCGAGAATACGAGGCTGTCGGGGAGAATCTCCACTGCATACACATTGTATTTGTCGTCGCCTTTTATAGGGGCTGTGTCCGAATTTTTTGGCTCTTTCTTATTCAACCTGAAAGTATAGTGTGTGTGCACTGTCTGATAGGCTTTCGTCTCGTGGCTCAGACGCTCCATAATGTCAATCTCGCCACCGTCGGGCCAGGGACCATATTCGGGGAGCATCCATATTGCGGGCCACGCTCCCTTCGCGCCTTGCAGACGTGCCTTAACCTCTATCTTTCCGTGGGTGATGTTGAACTTTCCCTTTGTGTATATGCCACCGGTAAGGTAGGGAGCAGTGTCCTGCGGCAGATAGTCGTTTACGAGGCCAATAAGAGTCATTTTTCCATCCGAATAGTCGTAGCATTTTTCGTCGGATGTCATATAATTCTCCCAGTCTGAGGTGCCGCGGGGAATCTTGCTCCATCGGTCGCTGCGCAGCTCTTTACCGCTGAAATTCTCTTTCCACACAAGTTTGTACTTCGGCTTTTGAGCGGTTGCGCCCAGCGCCAGCAGTGCAATTATTGAAACTGTGAGTATTCTTTTCATCGTTCTTTTTTATGAAGGGATAAATTAAGAGGGATACGTGAAAAACGCACCCCTCTTTATCTTTTTGAAAAATTAAGGATTACTTGAGAGCGAAAATCTCTTCGTCTTCAACAATGCATGAGAAGATTTTATCCTCACGAAGAAGCCATCCGAGACCCAAGTAAAGTTCTTTCTCTTTCAATTTTGCAGCAGTTTTAATCTCTTTAAGGGTCAAACCCTCAGAGCCGTTCAGGGCATTCCAAATGCGACCTGCGATTTCTCCAGCTTTCTCTGTCATCATAATTTCGTTTATAAGTTTAACTTTTTAAATTAAAGTTTTGATTTTCGGGCGCAAAGGTATATTTATTCATTGACAATGATGTTATTTTATTGAAAAATTAAACAAATTTTAACTTTTCGGCGCCTCTTTTTCTCTTTTCTTTACCCGTTTGGTAAGAAAAAGTTACAAGTTAGTCATTTTTAGGCTCTTGCGCGAAATTTTTTCCAGCGCGAAACTCCTCCCAGATGCGTGCAGCCTCCTCGACCATTTTAACACACGGGCGTTTCTTGAAGTACTCTGTAGTGCGCTCCTCGGGTGTGGGTGGGGTAGGCGCGCTCTTGGCGAGTCCCAGCAGTTCGGCGCATATTGTCGAGCCGTTGCGGCGCTTGAACTCCTCGGCGAGCATCTGCACTATTCTGTAGTTCTCTTCCTTGCCCTCGCGGCTCTTGCCGTCGGTGCATCCTGTCTCAAGGCCTGCGAGCATGAATAGTCCGCATGCAGCGCCGCACGTCTGGCGCATGCGGCCGATGCCGCCGCCAAACGATGCTGCCATTTTCAGTGCCTGTTCGCGTGTGAATCCGTAATCCTCGGCGTAGGCGGCAACCACCGCCTGTGAACAGTTGAATCCCTCTTTAAAAAGCTCAACGGCCTTTTCTATTTTGCTTTCCATTATTTCTTCGAATTTATAGGTTAGTCAATCAATCCTCGGCGACGCAAGAGAGCCTGAGGGTTGGGGTCGGCTCCGCGGAACTTGCGATACTGCACCATGGGGTCCTCGCTGCCACCCATTTCGAGCAGATGCTGGAACGCCTTCGCTGTTGCGGGGTCAAAGATTCCGCGCTCCTTGAAAAGCTCGAATGCATCGGCGTCGAGAACTTCGGCCCACAGGTAAGCATAGTAGCCCACTGCATAGCCGCTGTTGAACACGTGCGAGAAGTTGCATGTGCGGTAGCGGTACTCAATCTCGGGGATGAATCCAATCTCGGCGCGCAGCTCCTTCTCGAATTCGTTGCAGTCGAAATTGTCGTAGTTTGTCAGGCGGTGCATGCGCATGTCGAGCAGTGCCGCTGCCACAAGCTCGGTAGTCTCGAAGCCCGAATTGAAGTGCGACGCCTTTTTAATCTTCTCGATAAGCTCGTCGGGGATAGCCTCGCCGCTCTTGTAGTGCTTAGCGTAGCTCTTGAGTACCTCTGTCTCCATTGCCCAATGCTCGTAAATCTGCGAGAAGAGCTCCACAAAGTCGTGTTTCACGTTTGTGCCGCTCACCGAGGGGTAGTGTGTCTGTGTCATCAGCCCGTGCAGCGCGTGGCCGAACTCGTGGAACAATGTCAGTGTCTCGTCGATGTTCAGCAGCGAGGGTGTCTCGCCCGATGCGGGGGTGAAGTTACATACGTTCACAATCATGGGGCGGCGGTTGTACTCGCCCAAGTTCACCTGATTGATGAAATTTGTCATCCACGCACCCGAGCGCTTCGACTGACGGGGGAAATAGTCGCCGTAGAAGATTCCAAGATGGTTCTTGTTCTCGTCGAGTACCTCCCACACCTTCACGCTGTCGTGGTACAGGGGAATGTCGTTGCGTTTCGCAAAGCCCAGGCCGAACAATTTTGTTGCGCAGTCGAATGCTCCGTTGCACACATTCTCGAGCTTGAAGTAGGGCTTAATCTCATTCTCGTCGAGTGAATATTTTGCTTTGCGCAGCTTCTCTGTGTAGTACATCCAGTCCCAGCCGGCGAGTTTGAAGCCACCCTTCTCGCTGTCGATGAGTGCCTGCAACTCTTTTGCCTCGTCGCTCGCGCGCTTGATGGCTGCCTCCCATATGCTGTTCATAAGTTCGGTTGCAGCGTCGGGGGTCTTTGCCATCTTCACGTCCATCTTGAAGTCGGCGTATGTGTCGAAGCCCAAAAGGCGCGCCTTCTGCAGACGAAGGTCGAGAATGTTGCGTATAATCTCTTTGTTGTTGTATTTGTTGTCGTTGTCGCCGCGGTTGTAGTAGGCCTTGTAGATTTTCTCGCGCAGGTCGCGGTTGTCGGCATACTGCAGGAAGGGAATGCAACTGGGCTTGTCGAGTGTGAAGAGCCAGCCCTCGACCTTAGCCTCTGCGGCAGCCTCGCGGGCAGCAGCGCGCACACCCTCGGGGAGTCCACTCAGGTCCTTCTCGTCGGTGATTATCAACTGGAACGCCTTTGAGTCGGCGAGCAGGTTGCTGCCAAATTCAATGGCTGCAAGGCCCAGTTTGGTGTCAATGTCGAGCAGTTTTTTCTTGTTCTCGGCGTCGAGCAATGCACCGCCGCGAACAAACTCCTTATAATAATTTTCGAGGACTATTGTCTGCTCCTCGTTCAGGCCCAATGTCGCGCGGTTGTCATAGAGTGTGCGTATGCGGTCGAACAGTTTTTCGTTCATGAAAATGTAACCGTTGAGTTCTGTCAGTTTGGGGCTGATGCTGTTCTCTGTCTGCAACATTTCGTCGTTGGCGTCACTCTCGTTCAGTGTAAAGAATATGCAACTAACCTTGTCGAGCAGACGTCCGCTCAATTCCAGCGCGTCGATGGTGTTTGCGTATGTTGGTGCCTCGGGGTTGTCGATAATCTTCTGAATATCAGCCTTCTTCTTGGCTATTCCCTGCTCGAAGGCCGGCAGAAAGTCGGCAGTCTTGTACAAGGCAAACTCGGGCGCGCCGAAAGGTGCGTTGCTCTCCTTGCACAGCGCGTTTGCACTCTCTGCGGTGTTGCTGTTACATGATGTCTGCATAAGCATTGCTGTAAAAATGATTAATGGAATGTAAAATACTTTTTTCATATTGTATTGTGTGTTAATATAGTTTTTCATCTGTTGGCTGCGACTGCAAAATTAATCAATTATTTTGTATAGTTCGTCCTTAAAAGGCCTCTCGCTTGCTCTTTGTGCCCAATTTAACAAAAACTATATGTGAAAAACTCTATAATAAGGTAGAAAATTCGTATCTTCGCACATTAAAATGCGCGAAACGCACATTTTTCAAATAGTAATTATCAGTTTAACTAAACAATATGGCAACAGTTGACGACAAAAAGATTATCTTTTCGATGGTAGGTCTCAGCAAGACTATCAAACAGACAAACAAACAGATTCTAAAGAATATTTATCTATCGTTCTTCTACGGTGCAAAGATTGGTATTGTGGGTATGAACGGTGCCGGTAAGTCTACACTTATGAAGATTATTGCCGGACTCGACAACGACTATCAGGGCAATGTAGTGTGGTCGCCCGGATACTCAGTTGGTTATCTTCCCCAGGAACCCCATTTGCAGGATGGAAAGACTGTAATGGAGTGCGTGAAAGAGGGTGTACAGGCTACAGTGGACGCTCTTGCCGAGTACGAAGAGATTAACAACAAGTTCGGTCTTCCCGAGTATTACGAGGATGAGAACAAGATGAACGAGCTTTTTGCTCGTCAGGCCGAGCTTCAGGATATTATAGACGCAACAGACGCTTGGAATCTTGACAGCAAGCTCGAGCGTGCAATGGCAGCATTGCGCTGTCCCGCTCCCGACGAACTTGTCGACCACCTCTCGGGTGGTGAGCGCCGCCGTGTAGCATTGTGCCGTCTGCTTCTTCAGAAACCCGACGTACTTTTGCTCGACGAGCCCACCAACCACCTCGATGCCGAGAGTATCGACTGGCTCGAGCAGCACCTTAACCAATACGAGGGTACCGTTATTGCCGTTACCCACGACCGTTACTTCCTCGACGATGTTGCAGGATGGATTCTCGAACTCGACCGTGGCGAGGGAATTCCCTGGCAGGGCAACTACTCATCTTGGCTCGACCAGAAGACAAAGCGCATGGAGCAGGAGGAGAAGAGCGCAAGCAAACGCCGCAAGTCGCTTGAGCGCGAGCTCGAGTGGGTACGCATGGCACCCAAGGCGCGTCAGGCAAAGGGTAAGGCGCGTCTAAACTCATACGAGAGAATGTTGAACGAGGATCAGAAAGAGCGCGAAGAAAAACTCGAGATTTTCATTCCCAACGGTCCTCGTTTGGGTAACAAGGTCATCAACGCCGAGCATCTTGCAAAATCATTTGGCAGCAAGACTCTCTTTACCGACCTTAACTTCACATTGCCCCCCAACGGCATTGTGGGTGTCATCGGTCCTAACGGTGCTGGTAAGACAACACTGTTCCGCATGATTATGGGCCTTGAGACTCCCGACGGCGGCTCGTTCGAGGTTGGTGAGACTGTAAAACTTGCCTATGTGGACCAGAATCACAAGGATATCGTTGCCGACAAGAGCGTTTACGAGGTAATGAGCGGCGGCAGCGAGCTTATGCGTCTGGGTGGCAAGGAGATTAACGTACGCGCATATCTTTCGCGTTTCAACTTCTCGGGTGCCGACCAAGAGAAAAAATGTGGTGTACTTTCGGGTGGTGAGCGCAACCGTCTGCACCTTGCTATGGCGCTTAAAGAGGGCGGTAACGTGCTTCTTCTCGACGAGCCTACCAACGACATCGACGTAAACACACTGCGTGCACTCGAGGAGGGTCTCGAGAACTTCGCAGGTTGTGCAGTGGTAATCAGCCACGACCGTTGGTTCCTCGACCGTATCTGTACACACATCATCGCTTTCGAGGGCGACGGTAACGTATACAGCTACGAGGGCTCATACTCAGACTACGAGGAGCACAAGATGAAACGCCTTGGTATCGAAGAGCCCAGAAAGGCAAGATATCGCAAACTTATTGAGGATTAATTAAATAAAATATACTGATGAAGACAGTAATCGAGCCGTCAGTAATCGACGGCATTATGCAGGAATTGGAGATTCCCGACGTTAAAAAAGCCTCTATCCGTCAGATTGGTGCCGTAGTGCGCGAGGCCGAGAAACGTACCGGAACAGAGTATATTCACTTCGAAATGGGTGTTCCCGGACTTCCCCCCTCGGCAGTGGGCGTGAAGGCCGAGTGCGAGGCTCTGCAGCGTGGCGTTGCCTCTGTGTACCCCATCATCGATGGTATTCCCGAGGTTAAGGAGCAGGCATCGCGCTTCATGAAGGCATTTGTGGACGCCGATATCCCCGCAGCATGCTGCATCCCCACAGTGGGCTCAATGCAGGGTACATTTGCATCTATGATGCTCGCTTCGCAGCTCGACCCCAAGAAGGATACAATACTATATATCGATCCAGGTTTTTCGGTACAGAAAATGCAGGCCGAAGTTATCGGACTGAAGATTGCGTCGTTCGACCTCAGCGACTACCGCTGCGAGAAGCTCGAGGCCAAGCTCGAGAGCTATTTCTCTCAGGGAAATATTTGCACCGTAATCTATTCGAGCCCCAACAACCCCACATGGATGTGCCTCAACGAGCAGGAGCTTGAGATTATCGGTCGTCTCGCAACAAAGTACGACGTTGTTGTTATTGAGGACATGGCCTATATGACTATGGACTTCCGCCGCGACATGAGCAAGCCCTTCGAGCCTCCTTATCAGCTTACAGTCTCTAAATACACAGACAACTATGTAATCATGATGAGTGCGTCGAAGATTTTCAGCTACGCTGGTCAGCGCATTGCAATGGCTTGTATCTCGCCCAAACTCTACGAGCGTCACTACGAGAGCCTGAAGAATCGCTACGGCATTGCCCGCTTCGGTGCTGCGTATGCTTACATCTTCCTTTATACTTTCTCTTCGGGTGTTTCACACTCGGCGCAGTATGCGATGGCAGCAATGCTCAAGGCAGCGTGCGACGGCGAGTACAATTTCGTTGCCGACGTTAAAGAGTACGCCGACCGTACAGCGAAAATCAAGGAGATTCTGCAGCGTACAGGCTTCCACATTGTCTACGACAAGGACAACGACGAGGCTGTGAGCGACGGCTTCTTCTTCACCATCGGTTACAAGGATATGGATGGTGCCGAGCTTTTGCAGGAGCTTCTCTACTATGGTGTCAGCGGCATCGACCTCTCGACAACCGGAAGCACACGCAAGGGTATCCGCGCTTGTTCGTCAAACATCAAGCCCCACCACTATGCGCTTCTCGAAGAGCGCCTGAAACTCTTCAACGAGAACCATTAATAGCGTAACAGCATAGAGTGACTGCCCCCGTGAGCATCGGCTCTCGGGGGCAGCTTGTTAATATAGGGCGCTTGTTGCCGAAATACCGAAAAAAACAGCTATCTTCGCATTCACAAACTTTTTACAGCAAGAAACGATGCCTATAATAGAAATAACCTCTCTCACCCATCCGGGTGTCGAGATTTTCGCCTCGCTCACCGAGGCGCAACTGCGCAGTAGTGTCGAGCCCGACAAAGGGCTGTTCATCGCCGAGAGCCCCAAGGTTATCCGCGTGGCGCTGGCGGCAGGCTACGAGCCTGTGGCCCTGCTGTGCGAGCGCAAGCATATTGTCGGCGACGCAGCCGACATTATCGAGCAGTGTGGCGACGTTCCCGTCTACACAGGCGAGCGCGACATTCTCGCAGCTCTCACAGGCTACACCCTCACCCGCGGCGTGCTGTGCGCCATGCGCCGCCCCGCAAGAAAGAGCGTCGCCGACGTCTGTCGCGACGCGCGTCGTGTGGTTGTCATCGACGGAGTGGTGGACACCACCAACATTGGCGCAATCTTCCGTTCGGCAGCAGCGCTGGGCATCGACGCGGTGCTTCTGACACCCACCTCGTGCGACCCGCTCAACCGACGCGCAGTGAGAGTGTCGATGGGCTCGGTGTTCCTCGTCCCCTGGACGTGGCTCGACGCCCCCATAGACTCTCTGGGCCAGTATGGCTTCCGCACAGCGGCGATGGCACTCACCGACGACTCAATCTCCATCGACTCGCCGCTGTTGGCAGCCGAGGAGAGGTTGGCGATAGTCATGGGCACCGAGGGCGATGGCCTTGCCCACGAGACAATAGCATCGGCCGACTATGTGGTGCGCATCCCCATGTCCCACGGCGTCGACTCGCTCAACGTGGCAGCAGCGGCGGCAGTGGCCTTCTGGGAGCTGAGAAAAAGAGAGTAGGGCGGGCGCAATTCCGCAAATATCCGGCAAATTATCGTCGACAACGTCGCCGGGTGTTCCTAAAGTCAATTAATATTGCTATCTTCGTGCAGAATTTAAAAAGATAAACAACCGTGGGAAGGAAAAAATTTTCAGAGAAAGAGGTTAAGGTTATACGCAAACTCTTGAGTGGCAAGATGCGCGGCAACCGTTCACAGCAAAAAATGTCGCGACACATTCTGCGTACAGTGTTCGGCTTCAATATTTCCGATTTTAACGTGCAGGGCAAGGCATTCGGCCCCGAGGATTTCGATGAGTGCATACGTCGCGGACGCATACAGGTGCTCGACGATGCAACAATCGAGGCAATGAAACTGCGCTACGCCGAGAAGAAACAGCACGACGAGGCCGTGCGTCAGGCCGAGGCTATCGCCGACGGCGAAGTGGTCGACTGGGAAGCAGCACTCAAGGAGTGGAACGAGTACTACGCTCAGCACCCCGAGGAACAATAATCAGCAAATATTTTATAACATCAGCGCCCTGCTCGCGAGCAGGGCGCTGATGTTTTTTATTTTAGTTTATGCAAGATGTATTCGCGTATTTCTTCTTTGGTCACATTGTATTTAGGCTCTAATGTTGCGAAATTATTATCCGCGGCAAATTTACCACCTAACAACATTGCAATGATGTTTTTTGACGATAGACGATGGCGCGACAAACTTAGGGCTTTTTCTATACCTTTATGAATAGAATAGTTATTTTGAAGGATACAATATATATCATAGTAATCGCGGAATTTCATTCTGCGAAGCATAACCTCCATTTTCATCGCCATAATA
>JAFYPH010000024.1 GCA_017547585.1 Bacteroidaceae bacterium
CCTTTTTTAATGTCTGCAAGACTCGCTTTTCGCATCCCGCGCGGCGCGCATTTCATCCGCCCTCGCGCGACTGTTGCTGCTTATCTTATCGATAATTTTTGCTTTTTATATTATTGACAAGATTCGCTTTTCGCATCCCGCACGGCGCGCATTTCATCCGCCCTCGCGCGACTGTTGCTGCTTATCTTGTCGATAATTTTTGCTTTTTATATTATTGACAAGATTCGCTTTTCGCATCCCGCGCGGCGCGCATTTCATCCGCCCTCGCGCGACTGTTGCTGCTTATCTTATCGATAATTTTTGCGCGCAAAAATTATTCCCAATCGAGGATTACTTTACCACACTGGCCAGACTCCATTACGTCGAAACCTTTCTGGAACTCAGCAACGGGGAAGTGGTGAGTGATTACAGGTGAGAGGTCGAGGCCAGAAATGAGCATCTGCTCCATCTTGTACCATGTCTCCCACATTTCGCGGCCATAGATACCCTTGATGGTAAGAGCCTTGAAGATAATCTCGCTCCAGTCAACAGTTGTTGTGGGGGGGAGAATACCAAGCTGGGCAATCTTTGAACCATTGTACATGTTTGCAACCATTTCGCGGAAAGCAACGGGAGCACCCGACATTTCCAAACCTACGTCGAAGCCGCGGATACCAAGCTGCTCCATTGCACCCTGAAGAGTCTCGCCCTTAGAAGCGTTTACTGTGCATGTAGCACCCATCTTCTTTGCAATGTCCAGACGATAGTCGCTGAGGTCGGTTACAACAATGTTCTTAGCGCCGGCAAATTTAGCGATGGCTGTAGCCATTGTACCGATGAGGCCTGCTCCTGTGATGAGCACGTCCTCGCCCAAGAGGGGGAACGAAAGTGCTGTGTGTGTAGCATTGCCGAAGGGGTCCATGATAGCTGCCATGTCATCAGAAATGCGGTCGTCGAGCTTAACTACGTTGCACTCGGGGATGCAAAGATACTCGGCAAATGCACCGTCGCGGTTAACGCCGACACCGATGCTGTTCTCGCAGATGTGCTGCAAGCCGCGGCGGCAGTTACGGCAGTGGCCGCAGGCAATGTGGCCTTCACCTGTCACGCGGTCGCCAACTTTGATGTTGCGTACACCGGGGCCTACCTCGGCAACAACGCCTACATACTCGTGACCGATGGTTATGGGAGTCTTGATAGTCTTCTGGCTCCACTCGTCCCATTTGTAAATGTGAAGGTCGGTACCGCAAATGGCTGTCTTCTTAATCTTGATAAGCACATCATTCACGCCAACTTCGGGCATGGGAACCTCTTCCATCCAAATACCCTTCTGGGCTTCTTTCTTAACTAACGCTTTCATTTTGTGATTGATATTTATTTGTAAACTATGTTTCTATCGATGCATTTTAGTGCGCATAATATGCGTATGGTAAAAATACGTGCAAATATACATTTAGTTTTTAGTATATTGTTCTATTTGGGGCCTCTTTTTTTGTCTTACAGCGCGTTAAAATGTGTATATGTAAAATTATCTGTTTTTTTATAATTTTTTTTCGTGTTTCTTGATGAAAAAAAGTACTTTTGTAAGTTGATAGGAATAATGAAATGCAAACCCATAAAATTTTAATAAAATGTACGGTAAATTTCAACAGTATTTAAAGGATGAGCTGGCTGCTATCGAAGAGGCCGGTCTTTACAAGAAAGAGCGTAACATTGAATCGTCTCAGTCGGCCGAGATTACTCTCGCCGATGGTTCAAAGGCTTTGAACTTCTGTGCAAACAACTATCTGGGCCTTTCTAATTCTCCCCGCCTTATCAAGGCTGCGCAGGATGCAATGGCTGCCCGCGGTTTCGGAATGTCATCGGTACGTTTCATCTGCGGTACACAGGACTTGCACAAACAGTTGGAGAAGGCTATTTCGGACTTCTTCCACACAGAGGATACAATTCTTTACGCAGCATGTTTCGATGCTAACGGTGGTGTGTTCGAGCCTCTCTTCACAGCAGAGGATGCTATCATTTCCGATGCTCTGAACCACGCTTCAATCATCGACGGTGTTCGTCTTTGCAAGGCTCAGCGATACAGATATGCAAATGCTGACATGGCCGACCTCGAGCGTTGCTTGCAGGAGGCTCAGGCTCAGCGTTACCGCATCATTGTTACCGACGGTGTGTTCTCTATGGACGGTAACGTAGCTCCTATGGATAAAATCTGTGAGCTTGCCGAGAAATACGATGCGCTTGTGATGGTGGACGAGAGCCACTCTGCAGGTGTTGTAGGTAAGACTGGTCGCGGCGTTGCCGAGCAGTTCGATTGCTACGGTCGCATCGATATTTTCACTGGTACACTCGGAAAGGCATTCGGCGGTGCTGTCGGTGGCTTTACAACCGGTCGCAAAGAGATTATCGACATGTTGCGTCAGCGCTCACGTCCCTACCTCTTCTCGAACTCTATTCCCCCTTCGGTGGTTGGTGCTTCTATCGAGGTCTTCAAGATGCTTGCCGAGAGCGACGAGCTCCACACAAAGCAGCAGGACAACGTTACATACTTCCGCGAGAAGATGTTGGCTGCAGGCTTCGACATCAAGCCCACACAGTCTGCTATCTGTGCAGTGATGCTCTACGATGCTAAGCTTTCTCAGGTGTTTGCATCTAAGATGGCCGAGGAGGGTATCTTCGTTACAGGTTTCTACTATCCTGTTGTTCCCAAGGGTCAGGCTCGTATCCGCGTGCAGCTCTCTGCTGCTCACGAGAAAGAGCACTTGGACAAGGCTATCGCTGCCTTCATCAAGGTTGGTAAAGAGCTTGGCGTTATCAAGTAATTGCCTGCTTTACAGTTTAAATAAAAAATCAACGGGAGCCCGCAGACTCCCGTTGATTTTTTTATTGCTTTTTGCTTGGCAGTGTCACGGGGAAGATTGGGTTTTCCACATGTTCCTTGTGTACAATGTCTATAAGCTCTTCGACCTTTTCGGGGTAGAGGTTGGCAATGTCAATGTCTTCGTGCCAATCGAAGTGCAGGTTGTAGAGGCTGCACTCGCCTTTGTTGACTACCAGCTTCCAATCGCCCTGACGCACGGCGATGCTGTTCATTCCCGAAAATTCCCAATATAGATGATCGTGCATCTTCTGCGCGCCGTTGTTGCCAAAAAGGGTGGGGGCGATGGAGATTCCATCGAAATGGTTGGTGCTGCCCTTTGCGCGATATTTGGCCTCGTAGTCCTTGACCCCTGCAAGTTCGCAGAAGGTGGGCATAAGGTCGTAGAAGGCGCATTGGTGGTCGGTGGTGGTGCCTGCGGCTATGCGTCCCTTCCAATAGGCGATGAACGGCACTCTGATGCCTCCCTCGTGCATCGAGCGCTTGATGCCGCGCAGTTCGCTGTTCTTGCCGAAAAATGCGGGGTCGGCTCCTCCCTCGGAGTGCGGGCCGTTGTCGCTGGTGAATATTACAAGGGTATTCTCGCTCATTCCTTTCTTTTCGAGCAGTGCAAGAATCTCGCCCATATATGTGTCCAGACGGGTGACCATTGCCGCAAACTGTGCGTGTGCCTCTTTCGTGGGGTTGTAGCGCGACCAGCGGTCGCCGCCGTAGCTCTTCTCCTCTTTGAATATTGTGCGGTAGTAGTGCATCAAGCTATCGTCGGGCTGGGCAAGCTCGGCGTGGGGCAGGGTGTAGGTCAAGAGCCCGAAGAAGGGCTTTTCGCTGCTCTGCGACTCTATCCACTGCATGGCCTCGCGGTGGATGATGTCCGCTGCATACTGCGGGCGCTTTTTGTACTCGTCGCCGTGCATCGGGTGCTTGATGTTCTCGTCGAGTGTCACTCTTATTGTCGCAGTGTCGCCGCGGCTCTTGCTGTATCTGTTCAGAAAGTTAGGGTAGTGCAGATGTGCCTGAAATTGGCAGATGTAGCCGTAGTATTCGTCGATGCCGCGCTTGTCGGGCGTGTAGTTCGACTTTTCGTGTCCCGCCGCCCACTTTCCGAACATTCCTGTAGTGTAGCCGTGCTCTTTCATTATCTGCGGAATGTTTATGTGGGTGGTGTCGTAGGGGTGCTGTCCGGCAACTGCGTAGTCGTCGTTGTTGCCATATTTTACGTTGCCGCTCCAATACTCTTTATTTCCGCGCACCTCAGTGTGTCCGCAGTGCTGTCCTGTCATCAGCGAGCAGCGCGAGGGCGCGCTCACAGGGCATCCGCAGTAGGCCTGCGTGAATCTTATTCCCTCGCGGGCCATCCTGTCGAGGTTGGGGGTTTTTATATATGGCTGGCCGTAGCAGCCTACGTCGCCGTAGCCGAGGTCGTCGCACAATACTACAATGATGTTGGGTTTCTCCTGCGCTGCAACCGCGCCGCCCATCATAGCCGTGCCCAAAAGCAAAAGTCCTTTCTTGTTCATCGTGGAAACTGTTTCTTCTTTGTAAAGGTATTGCTTAATTGCGATAAATGCAACAGTGGTGCCCATTTTTGTGGGCACCACTGTCATTATCTGCGATTTTTGTTACTGAGCAAGCTCTTTTACAATCTTCTGCATTTCGGGGTACTGCTCCTCCATGCTTGTGAGTAGTTTGTACTGTGCGGCTGTACGTACAAGGTTGTGTTTGGGGTAACGTGTCTTGTAGTATGTGTCGCCGTCGATGTAGTCCATGAGGAAACGGAGCACCTGCTCGTAGGTGATGTAGAGTGCCGAGAATGCGAGCCACTCTTTCTCTGTCTCGGTCATAGAAGCGCAACGCTCCGAGAGGTAACCGGCAGTGTAGTGCTTGAATGTCTCGATGTTCATCGATACGCGGCTCAGGTCTTCGTCGTCCTCGGCGCCTGTGTTTGTGTACGAACGGATGGCGTCGCCGAAGTCGTTGAGCGAAGTGCTGCTCATTACTGTGTCGAGGTCGATTACGCAAAGTACCTCGTCATTCTGGTCGAAGAGGATGTTGCTCAACTTTGTATCGTTGTGTGTGACACGCAGGGGCAGACGACCGTCCTCTACCATTGCCCAGAAATCGAGCATCTTCTCGCGGCGCGACTCAATCCACTCAATCTCGGTTGCAAGCTCGGCCTTGCGTCCGGCCTTGTCGGCTGCAAGAGCCTCGTCCCACTGCTGGAAACGCCAGCGAATGTTGTGGAATCCCTTGATAACCTCGGCGAGGGGCTCTGTAAAGTCGGCAAGCTGTGCCTGGAAGCGACCGATACCTTTACCGCCCATGAATGCGAGACGGGGAGTGTCGGCAACGTCGTGTGTGATTGAGCCTTCGATGAATGTGCACACTGCCCAATAGTTCTCGCCCTCTTTGTGGTAGAGCTTGCCGTCCTTGGCGGGAACGACTGTAAGAACCTCGCGCATGGGGTCGCCGCCTGCTGCTGCAACCTTTGCCTTAATGTGGGTGGTCACACGCTGGATGTTGTCCATCATTGCAGGAACGTCGGGGAAGATTGCGTGGTTCTTGCGCTGGAGAATGTAGTTGGGGGTGTCACCCTCGGTCTTTACGATAAATGTATCGTTGATAAAGCCGTCGCCCAATGCCTTAATCTCGGCGATTGTGCCTTCGAGAGCAAATTTCTCGGCGATAGCCTGCATGTTGATTTCTGCCATAGTATATATAGGTTTATAGTATCTTAATAATGTATATAGTATGCGATAGGTGAATACCGCATACTATATTGTTATTTTATTACTCTGCAAAGTAGAATTTGAGCTCTTTGAGCTTGTTCCACTCGCCACGTGTAAAGTCGGGCACTTTTACAGGCATGCTACCGTTCTCGATAGAGATTCTTGTAAGCTCGCCCATAGAGCTCCACTCGGCTGCGTCGTAAACGTCCATGTCAAGGGGAAGACCGTTGCGCAAGCAGTAAACGAGGCGGTAGTCCATGATGAAGTCCATACCTCCGTGGCCACCAACGCCCATTGAGTACTCCTGCAAGGGAACACCGTTAACAAGCTGTTTCTGTACGGGGTGTTTGTATTTTGCCTTCATCTCCTCTACAACGTGTGCGGGAGCGAAGCTGTGGTGGTCGAGAGCCTCGATGTTGGGAGCACCTGTCTCCTCTGTTGCAATCGCCTTAAGCTGGTCGAGCTTGAATGTGTAGCCCTGTGTGGGGTATTTGTTTGCGAATCCCTCTGTACCTACAAGCTGATACATACGGCTGTAGGGGCGGGGAGTCATCACATTGTGCTGCATGTCAATTGTGTAGCCCTTAGCTGTGCGGATGAGAGTGTTAATCTGGTCGCCGTGCATACATGTGTCGGTCTTCTCGCCCATCTGCTCTCTAACAATCTTTGTACCATTAACTGACTTTGTTGACATTGCAACGAGTACGTCGAGCTTGTCACCGCGGTGGATGTTCATAGCCTGGCAGTTGGGACCGATGCCGTGTGTAGCGTAGAGGTCGCCGTTGTTGGCTGCGTTGTACTCGAGGCGCCAGTTCTCGGCGTAGTGCTTCCAGTAGGGCTCGAGGTTGTGGATGTAAGCACCCTCGGCGTGAAGAATCTCACCGAATACACCCTGCTGTGCCATGTTCAATGTTGTAAGCTCAAAGTGGTCGTAGCAGCAGTTCTCGAGAATCATGCAGTGTACCTGGTTGCGCTCTGCAGCGTCTACCAGCTGCCAGCACTCTTCAACTGTGTTTGCGCTGGGAACCTCGATGGCTACGTGCTTGCCGTGCTCCATTGCGTAGAGAGCAACGGGAACGTGCATCTGCCATGATGTTGCAATGTATACGAGGTCGATGTCGTCGCTCTCGCACAACTGTTTGTAACCCTCTTCGCCGCTGTATACTTTAGCCTTGGGCATGTTTGCTCTTTCAAGATAGCCCTGGCATCTTTCTGCTCTCTCGGCAACTTTGTCGCAAAGACCGTTGATGGCAACGCCTTCAATCTTTGTGAAACGGCCAACAGCACCGGGGCCGCGCATTCCCAGTCCTACGAATCCCACGCGAACAGTCTCCATGGGCTTTGTTCTGAACTCGAGCATGCTCTTCTGGCCTGCAGCGCGCTGGGGCTCGTCGAGTACAATAACGCCGTCGACAACCTTGTAGCCTACGCTGGCTTTGAATTTGTTCTCGTCACATTTGCTTGAAGGACAGCTGCATCCTACAAACATTACGCACATTGCCAATAGCAATGAAGCGAAAAGTGTTTTTGTCTTTTTCATGTTGCGATTGTTGTTAAATGTTTATTTTTTATTTTAATATTGTTCTCTTAATATGCATTATACGGGTGTTTATGCAATATTTTACAAATGTATGAAAAATATTAAATTGGAAGGGGTTTTCTTGCATTTTTTTAGTGATTTTTAGAAAAAAACGTAATTTTTGCAAAAAATGGTGTGAGATATAAAAAAACTATGTAATTTTGACAAATTGACAATTTAAAAATTCAAATAATATGGCGAATTATGTAATAGGTATTGACCTTGGCGGTACAAACACTGTTATCGGTCTTGTGGATGTGAACGGTAATATTCTTGCCAAAGATGACTCTGTAAAGACACAGAAGTATGCTGAACTTAGCGATTATGCTGATGCGGTGGTGGCTGTCATCAATAAGCTGGCTCAGGAGAATTCTGTGGCGATGGACGACATTGACGGTATCGGCGTTGGTGCTCCTATGGGTAACTACTATAGTGGTGATATTGAGAATGCTGCGAATCTTCCCTGGAAGGGCCGTGTGCCCCTGGGTCGCGTGCTCACAGAGAAGAGCGGACTCCCCACAAAGGTTACAAACGACGCGAATGCTGCGGCTATCGGCGAAATGAAATATGGTGCTGCGAAGGGCATGCGCGACTTTATCGTGATTACTCTCGGCACGGGTGTTGGTAGCGGTATTGTTTCGGGTGGTAACCTTATCTATGGTTACGATGGTCTTGCAGGCGAGCTTGGTCACGTTACAGCCTACGAGCGCGAGGGCCGTCAGTGTGGTTGCGGCCGCATCGACTGTCTCGAAACTTATGCATCGGCTACAGGCTTCGTGCGCACAGCTAAAAAATGGCTCGAGACACGCGACGATGCTACAATGTTGCGCGACATTCCCGTTGACGAGCTTACATCTAAAATGATTTACGATGCAGCTGTTGCCGGCGACGCTTTTGCAAAGGAACTCTTCGAGTTTACAGGCGCAATCCTGGGCGAGGCTTTCTGCGACTTTATCGCATTCTCGGTGCCCCAGGCAATTATTCTCTTCGGTGGTCTTGCGAATGCCGGCGAGCTTCTGCTCTCTCCCATCCGCACACGTATGAACGAGAAGGTTGTCTCTTTCTGGAAGAACAAAGTGGATATTCTTCAGTCGAGCCTTTCGGGTGCCGATGCGGCAGTGCTCGGTGCTTCGGCTCTCGGTTGGAAGTAATTTTTCCTCGATATTTTACATTGTCGGGAGTGCCTGCGGGCGCTCCCGATTTTTTTGTTTTTATAGAATAAGTATCAAAAAGATGGCTTTTCTGCGTGCGTTAAGTGAAAAATATTTAGAATATAACATAAATTAAGCCTGCCTAATTTAATATTTGTTACTAAATGTGTAATTTTGCAATTAATTTGGGTGTGCTGTGTTTGTCTCGCCTTTGTGGCGCATAAAAGTGCAGGCTCCGTTTGTAGAATGCTAAATATATGCAATATGAAAAACAATACTTTTGCTGTTGTTGGTAATGTGTTTAAAAAGCTCAGCCTCAAGGCTATGCTTTTGCTTGTGGCTCTCTTGTGCGGCTTTTGCGGCGCAGTTGCCCAGACACAGACGTCCGATTCTGTCTATTATGTGTATAGAAACACCGGTGAGGGCATCTATGCATTGCCCGACTCGTTGTTGAAAAGTTTCGAGCAGACGGACTACAAGTATAATTTTACTTTGCTCAACGACAGTCTCATCTCTTTCTCTAAAATAGATGTCGATTCCGTGTCGCGCATCCCCCGCGAGGCACCGAAATTTACCAGTTTCAAGATAAACAACAAGTACAACAGCGACCTCGACAACGACGTATATTGCGTAATCAACGGCAACCGTATCATCGGCAATATGGGCTATATGCTGGGTAAAGACCTGCGTCCCTCGTTCGAGACGGACAAGCCTGCGAAAGTGTATGTCGATTCTGTGGAGCAGCAGACACGTGTCTCTCGCGTGCGCTTCGACAAAGAGGTTACATACACTGTCAGCGACGGAGTGCCGGGAGTGATGCTCGACAGATATTTTGTGAAGGCTATCTACAGCTCCGACTCTGTTATTGAGATTCCTCTGAAGGTAGAAATGCTCTCTACAAATGCCCCGACAATAACATCGAATAGTTTGGATAAACTGCTGGATAATAATCCGGGAACATTCTACCACTGTACAAGTTCGGCCGACAGGGGTACATACGAGCCGCTTCCTCTCGACTCTTGCTGCTACATTGACATTGCATTGCCCGAATATAAAAGATATTTTGCATTCTTCTATATGACGCGTCAGGACACCGATCAGCGTCAGCCTTTGGCATTCAAGGTGTATACAAGCACAAACAATAAATTATGGGTGCCGTTAGAATCGTTCGACGTCAACGACGGAATTCCTGAAACCGGAGAAAGTGCAACGTTTGTATCGCCCATAATGGATGCGGGTCGTCGCGTGAAATACATAAGAATAGAGTGTACAAAAAGTAACTATAAAAACTACCTCTGCCTCGCCGAACTCAAGATACTCGAGCCCAACGAGGATGCGCTGAATCCTCCCGTCGACTATTATCAGTACATCGAGCGTCCCCTCGCCCGCGAATACAAAGTCGACCTCTCGTTCCGCGCCGACAATGCCGATGTTCCCCGCATCGACGTCGATATTGACAACGGTGCCTCTATCACCAGCAAAGATATATGGCTGAAAGCAAAATTTACTCTCAACGGCAACGGAATGTACGAGTCGGTAGAGGATTCCATACAGATAAAGGGTCGCGGAAACAGCTCCTGGGGTTGGCGCAAAAAGCCTTACACGATAAAGTTTGCCGAAAAGACCAAACTCTGTGGCCTCAAGAAGGGTAAACGCTGGAATCTCATGTCCAACTATCAGGATGTTACGGAAATGATGAATGCAACCATCTTCAAGGCCGGACGTATGATGGGCGCCCCCTATCAGCCCCACAGCATTCCCATCGAGCTCTATGTTAACGGCGTGTACAAAGGCTGTTACACGCTCACCGAGCATGTGGGTATTCACAATAACTGCGTCGACGAGGATGACTATTCGCAGCTGCTCGAGCTCGACTCGTACTACGACGAGGACTATAAGTTCAGGTCAATGCAGTTCAACCTTCCCATAAACATTAAGAATCCCGACCTCGGCGACGAAAACTGCCCGATAACCCTTAATCAGATAGAGACCGAGTGGGCCGAATTTGAGAAGGCTGTGAAACTGAGCCGAAATCTGGAGCCCTACCTCAGCCTCGACTCCTTTGCAACATTCATGTTTATGAACGACCTATGCGGAAACACCGAGCTCAACCACCCAAAGAGTACATTCCTCTATAAGCCCACAGGCACGAAACGATACATTTGGGGCCCCGGATGGGATTTCGATTATGGCTTTGGTTATCAGATGCATGGTTCCTATTTCAAGACCTATACGTACCAAACAATCGGCTCGCACACCTCCAGCACTATCGGTACAACTTTCTTCAAAAAGATGATGTCGCACGAAGAGGTTATCGAAGCGTACTACAAAATATGGGTGAAATTTGTCGAGAACGATGGCGTCGAGGAGCTCCTCAGCTGGATGGACGACTACTATGCTTATGCCCAGCCTTCGTACGCCCACAGTGCACAGAATGGTTGGTCGAACAGCTCCTACGCTTCGTATTTCGAGACGTTCAAGACCTGGATAAGAAACAGAGTGCAGTATATTTATGAGAATCTTACCGTGCCCACAGGTATCGAAGATATCGATGCTCCCGAGTGGAACGACAATGTTGCCGCCAACAATGGCATTGTTGTCAGCGTCAAGGGTGGAGTGCTTGCGGTAGAGTCTACCATTGAGACCACACTCGAAATTTACCGCGTGGATGGTACTCTCGCCGGCAAAATAGATGTCGCAGTGGGCGAGAATATCTACCCCCTTGCTCCGCGCGGAGTGATAGTTGTAAACGGACAGAAAATCTATCTTAAGCCTGTACGATAAAGGTCGAAAATAGCAGATTTTTTAATGCATTTTTCGATATTGAATATTGTCGGGAGCGCCTGCGGGCGCTCCCGATTTTTTGTTTTTAAAAGAATTAGTGTCAAGAAGGTGGCTTTTCTGCTTATGTTTAGGTAAAAAATCTTTTAGAATATAACATAAATTAAGCCTGTCGAATTTTATTTTTGCTACTAAATGCGTATTTTTGGCAATTAATTTAGGTGTGCTGTTGCCGTTTCGTCTTTGTGGCGCATAAAAGTGCAGGCCCCGTTTGTAGAATGCTAAATATATGCAATATGAAAAACAATACTTTCATGGTTGTCGCTAATGCGTTTAAAAAGTTCAGCTTCAAGGCTATGCTTTTGCTCGTGGCTCTCTTGTGCGGCCTTGGTGGCGCGGTGGCCCAGACACAATCGTCTGATTCTATCTATTATGTGTATAGAAACACCGGTGAGGGTATTTATGCATTGCCCGACTCGTTGTTGAAAAGTTTCGAGCAGACGGACTACAAATATAACTTTATCCTGCTCAACGACAGCCTCATCTCTTTCTCTAAAATAGATGTCGATTCCGTGTCGCGCATCCCCCGCGAGGCACCGAAATTTACCAGTTTCAAGATAAACAACAAGTACAACAGCGACCTCGACAACGACGTCTATTGCGTAATCAACGGCAACCGCATCATCGGTAACATGGGTTATATGCTGGGCAAAGACCTGCGCCCCTCGTTCGAGACGGACAGGCCCGCAAAGGTGTATGTCGATTCTGTGGAACAGCAGACACGTGTCTCTCGTGTGCGCTTCGACAAAGAGGTTATATACACTGTCAGCGACGGAGTGCCCGGCACCATGCTCGACAGGACTTTTGTAAAGACTATCTACAGCGCCGACTCTGTTATTGAGATTCCTCTGACGGTAGAAATGCTCTCTACAAATGCCCCCACAATAACTTCTAATAATTTGGATAGACTGGTGGACAACGACCCGGGAACATTCTACCACTGTACAAGTTCGGCCGACAGGGGTACATACGAGCCGTTGCCTCTCGACTCTTGCTGCTACATTGACATTGCATTGCCCGAATATAAAAGATATTTTGCATTCTTCTATATGACGCGTCCCGACACCGACCAGCGTCAGCCTTTGGCGTTCAAGGTGTATACAAGCACAAACAACAATTTATGGGTGCCGTTAGATTCGTTCGACGTCAACGATGGAATTCCCGAATTTGGCAAAAATGCAACCTTCCTCTCTCCGTTGATGGATGCGGGTCGTCGCGTGAAATACATAAGAATAGAGTGTACAAGAAGTAACTATAAAAACTACCTCTGCCTCGCCGAGCTCAAGCTCTACGAGCCCAACGAGGATGCGCTTAATCCTCCCGTCGACTATTATCAGTATTACGAGCGTCCCCTCGGCCGCGAATACAAAGTCGACCTCTCGTTCCGCGCCGACAATGCCGATGTTCCCCGCATCGACGTCGATATTGACAACGGTGCCTCTATCACCAGTAAAGATATATGGCTGAAAGCAAAATTTACTCTTAACGGCAACGGAATGTACGAGTCGGTTGAGGATTCCATACAGATAAAGGGTCGCGGAAACAGCTCCTGGGGTTGGCGCAAAAAGCCCTACACGATAAAGTTTGCCGAAAAGACCAAGCTCTGTGGCCTCAAGAAGGGTAAACGCTGGAATCTCATGTCCAACTATCAGGATGTTACGGAAATGATGAATGCGACCATCTTCAAGGCTGGACGTATGATGGGCGCTCCCTATCAGCCCCACAGCATTCCCATCGAGCTCTATGTTAACGGCGAATACAAAGGCTGCTACACACTCACCGAGCATGTGGGCATCCACAATAACTGCATCGACGAGGACGACTATTCGCAGTTGCTCGAGCTCGACTCGTACTACGACGAGGATTTCAAGTTCAGGTCAATGCAGTTCAACCTTCCCATAAATATCAAGAATCCCGACCTCAATGACGAGAACTGTCCGATAACCTTTAATCAGATAGAGGACGAGTGGACCGAATTCGAGAGAGCGTTGATGTTGAACCAGACTCTGGTGCCCTATCTTGCTCTCGACTCATTTGCAACATTCATGTTCATGAACGAGCTTTGCGGAAACACCGAGCTCAACCACCCCAAGAGTACATTCCTCTACAAGCCCACAGACACGAAACGATACATTTGGGGCCCCGGATGGGACTTCGACTGGGGATTCGGCTACGAAATGAACGGTTCCTACTTCAGAACCTATACTTATAAGACAATAGGTGTGATGAATGGCATCGGTACAACTTTCTTCAAAAAGATGATGTCGCACGAAGAGGTTATCGAGGCCTACTACAAAATATGGGTGAAGTTTGTCGAGAACGATGGCGTCGAGGAGCTCCTCAACTGGATGGACGACTACTATGCTTACGCCCAGCCTTCGTATGCCCGCAGTGCTCAGTGGGGTTGGTCGAACAGTTCTTACGCTTCGTATTTCGGGACGTTCAAGACCTGGATAAGAAACAGAGTGCAGTATATTTATGATAATCTTACGGTACCCACAGGTATCGAAGATATTGATGCTCCCGAGTGGAACGACAATGTTGCCGCCAACAATGGCATTGTTGTCAGCGTCAAGGGTGGAGTGCTCGCAGTAGAGTCTACCGTTGAGACTACACTCGAAATTTATCGCGTGGATGGTACTCTTGCCGGCGAAATAGAGGTCGCAGTGGGCGAGAATATCTACCCCCTTGCTCCGCGCGGAGTGATTATTGTGAACGGACAGAAAATTTATCTTAAGCCTGTACGATAAAGACTATGAACAGCAAAATATTTAAGGCAATTTCGTGCTCGATGATTGGCGCAGCAGTGCTGCCCATCGTCAGCTGCAGAGAGAAGGTCGAGGATAAGAAGATGAACATCCTCTTCATCATGTGCGACGACCACTCCTATCAGACAATAAGTGCGTATGACAATCGCTTCATAAGCACCCCCAATATCGACCGCATTGCGGCCGACGGAGTGACCTTTGCCAACAGCTTTGTGGCAAACTCGCTCAGCGGCCCCAGCCGCGCCTGTATGCTCACAGGTAAGCACAGCCACACGAACGGCTTTACCGACAATACCCGAAGATTCGACAGCTCGCAGCAGACTTTCCCCAAGCTGTTGCGCGCCAACGGATACGAGACGGCGGTTATCGGAAAATGGCATTTGGTGTCCGAGCCGACAGGCTTCGACCATTGGGACATCCTCATAGGTCAGGGCGATTATTATAATCCTCAGTTTATAAGCAACGGCAAGCGCGTGCAGCGCAAGGGCTATGCAACGAATATCACCACCGACATTGCCATCGGCTGGCTCGACAGCATACGCAACAAAGAGAAACCCTTCTGTCTGTTGCTGCACCACAAGGCCCCCCACCGCACGTGGATGCCCGACACCTGCGACCTTGAACTTTTTGCAGGCAAGAACTTCCCGTTGCCCGAGACCTTCCGCGACAATTACGAGGGCCGTCAGGCAGCAGCCGCGCAGCAGATGTCAATCTCGCGTGACATGGATCTTGTCTACGACCTCAAGCTCGCCGACAAAGAGAATGAGATTCACTCGAATGCCACGCTCGAAAAGTGGGGCCGCGCAATGTATGCAAACATGGATTCGGCCCAGAAGGCTGCGTGGGACGCACACTACGACAAGGTTATTGCCGACTTCAAGAGCCGCGGGCTCTCGGGCGAGGCTCTCGACGAGTGGAAATACAACCAATATATGCGCGACTATCTTCGCGTGATTACATCCATCGACCGCAACGTCGGTCGTGTGCTCGACTACCTTCAGGAGAAGGGACTCGACAAGAATACTCTTGTTGTCTACACCTCCGACCAGGGCTTCTATATGGGCGAGCATGGATGGTTCGACAAACGCTTCATGTACGAGGAGTCTTTCAGAACTCCGCTACTGATGCGTCTGCCGGGCGGGGCAAAGGGCCGTGTGGACGAGCTTGTTCAGAATATAGACTATGCACCCACCTTCCTGGAATTGGCAGGAGTGGAGGTGCCGCAGGATATTCAGGGAGTGTCGTTGCTGCCGCTGCTCAAAGGCAAGAAAGAGATTAAAGGTCGCGACGCTCTCTACTACCACTTCTTCGAGTATCCTGCCGAGCATATGGTGAAGAGACACAATGGTGTTCGCACCGACAGATACAAACTCATACATTTCTACAACGATATTGACACATGGGAACTGTATGACCTTGCAAACGACCCCTCGGAGCTTAACAACCTTTATGGAAAGCCCGGCACCGAGGAACTTACTAAACAGATGAAAGAGAAACTCGCCGAACTGCAGAGAATGTATGGCGAGGAGGCCTATATAGCCGATTGACAGATAAAAAGGTAACCATTGAGTCCGCATGAAGAGCAACAAAAGAAATAATATTCATTTGACGGATGTTGTGAAGATGAGGCAGACGCCGGCCTTCGCGACAATGGTTAAGCCTGTAGGTGCCACATGCAATCTCGATTGCGGCTATTGTTATTATAAGGATAAGGCTGGGCTGTACCCCGCTGCGCGCATGATGATGAGCGACGAAGTGCTGCGCCTCTACATTGAGCAGTATCTTGGGAGCGTGTCGCAGCCTGTCGTCACATTCTGCTGGCACGGTGGCGAGCCGCTGCTTGCGGGGCTCGATTTTTTCCGCCGCGCAATGATGTATCAGCAGCGCTACTGCGGCGATAAGAAGATAGAGAATACCCTGCAGACGAACGGCCTGCTGGTTGACGACGAGTGGTGCCGCTTCTTCAAAGAGAATAATTTCCTTGTGGGAATCTCTCTTGATGGTCCCCGCGAAATTCACGATGCCTATCGCCGCGACCGCGGCGGAGCACCCACCTTCGACAAGGTGATGGCAGCCGTGGAGCTTATGCAAAAGCATGGGGTAGAGTATAATATCCTCGCAACGGTGAACAAGGCAAGCGAAGGCCGCGGCAAAGAGGTCTACCGCTTTTTGCGCAGCGTGGGCAATTTCATCCAGTTCCTGCCTGTGACCGAGAATGTACAAGCGTCGCACGGCGCGCGCGAGGCGATAGTCTCTCCCGACGAAGAGAGCGGCCGCGAGGCCGCGTGGTCGGTGTCGGCTGCGGCGTTCGGACAGTTTATGTGCGACGTCTTCGACGAATGGGTGGTGAGCGACGTCGGTCGTTGCTACGTGCAACTTTTCGACATTACTTTGGCCAATTGGTGCGGTGTCGCGCCGTCGCTCTGCGCATTTTGCGAGACGTGTGGTGACGCTCCCGTTGTCGAGCACAATGGCGACGTATACTCCTGCGACCATTTTGTCTACCCCGAATATTGCCTGGGAAATATCAAGGAGCGTACGCTTGTCGAAATGTACAGCAGCGAAGAGCATCGTGCCTTCGGGCGCGACAAACGCGAGGCGCTTCCCATGGAGTGCAAACGTTGCACATATAATTTCCTCTGCCGTGGCGAGTGCCCCAAACACCGCTTCGACGAGGCAAAGAACGGAGAACCATATAAAAACAGACTGTGCGAGGGCTACAAGATGTTTTTCCGCCACAGTGACCTTTATATGAGACACATGAAAACTTTGTTAGAAAAAGGACGCCCGCCAATGGAGGTCATCGACTTTGCGCGGCAGCGTCGGAACTTTTAAATATATATATATTATGGAAAGTAAATTTGTATTGCCGAAAATCGGCGAATTGTCTGCTTCTGTATCGGTTGACAGCATTTGCAGATACGAGAAGGTTCCTACAAGTATCCACCCTACAGAGCTTGAGGGTGCCAAATATGCAGCGTCGCTTGTGGTAAAAGCGATAAACGAACACAAAGGTGAGTCTAATTTTGTACTCGGACTCTCTACGGGTCGCTCGCCTGTGGGCCTCTACAAAGAGCTTGTGAAGATGTACAAGAATGGCGAGGTCAGTTTCAAGAATGTCGAGGTCTACAGCCTTGACGAATTCTACCCGATGTCGCCTACGTCGCAGCAGAGCCGTAACTACAGAATACACGAGGAGTTTCTTAACTTCGTGGATATTGCACCCGAAAATGTGCACTTCCCCGACACTACAGTGCCTGCCGATGCTATTAACGCCTATTGCGAGAATCTCGAACGCAAGATAAGCGGCAAGATCGACCTCATGATAATGGGAGTCGGCGAGCTTGGTCAGGTGGGATTCAACGAGCCCGGCACCTATGCAAAGTCTACCACACGTCGCGTGCAGCTCAGCTACAATTCGCGCAAGACACAGACAGCCTTCTTCTCCAACCCCAACGACGTTCCCAAGATGGCGGTCACCATGGGCCTCAACACCATTATGAAGGCCAAGAGCGTGGTGCTCATTATCTGGGGCGAGGACAAGGCCAAGGTTGCGTATAATCTTGTAGAGGGTATAGAGACAGAGAATATTCCCGTTACCTGCCTGCAAGAGCACAACAATATCCAGGTGGTGATAGACGAGAATGCCGCGCAAGAGCTCACACGAGTGAAGATGCCGTGGCTCATTGCTCCTCCAGTAGAGTGGTCGCCCAAGCTTATTAGAAAAGCGGTACTCTGGCTGTGCGAGACAGTGGACAAGCCCATCCTGAAGCTCACCAATCAGGATTATGTAAAGAATTCGCTCACCGACCTCCTCGAGCGCGTGGGAACATACGACGAAATAAACATCCGCGTGTTCAACGACATTCAGCACACAATCTCGGGCTGGCCGGGCGGAAAACCCAATACTGACGACTCTACACGTCCCGTACCATCGAATCCCTACCCCAAAAGAGTAATCATCTTCTCGCCGCACCCCGACGATGATGTAATCTCAATGGGAGGAACATTCAACCGCCTCGTTCAGCAGGGACACGACGTACACGTGGCCTACGAGACTTCGGGTAACGTGGCAGTGTACGATGATGTTGTTCTTCAGAATATCGATACTGCGCGCGAAATGGGCTTCGGCGACATCTATAATGAGATTAAAGAGGTTATCGATTCCAAAAAGCCGGGAATGCCCGAGCCGCGTCGTCTGCTCGACATCAAGGGCGCAATCAGACGCGCCGAGGCACGCGCAGCCTGCCGTACATTGGGCCTCGATGACAGGACAAACGCTCACTTCCTTAACCTTCCCTTCTACGAGACAGGAGGCATCAAGAAGGGCGAGCTTACAGAAAAGGATATTGACATTGTAGTGGAGCTCATGCAAAGAATAAAGCCCCATCAGATATATGCTGCCGGTGACCTCACCGACCCCCACGGTACCCACCGTGTCTGCGTCGAGGCTGTTCTCCGTGCCTTCGAGCGTCTGAAGGACGAGGAGTGGACAAAGGAGTGCCACATTTGGCTCTATCGTGGTGCATGGCAGGAGTGGGACTTGGCCGTTGCAGACATGGCCGTTCCTTTGAGTCCCGCAGAAATGATAAGGAAACGTCACGCAATCTTCCGCCACCTCTCTCAGAAGGATATTGTTCCCTTCCCCGGCGAGGATTCGCGCGAGTTCTGGGAGCGCGCCGAGGAGCGTATGCAGAATACTGCTCATCTGTTCGATAAGATTGGCCTTCCCGAGTATCAGGCTATCGAATTGTTTGTGAAACTTTGTTGATAAATGAAAGTGAAGAGATTAAGTCTTTGTTTATATTTGGTAATGCTTCTTGTTACCGCAATCGTCGTTGGCGCGTGCGGTGACAAGAAACACACTTTGCTGGTAGAGGACGGGGTGCTGAAAATGGATGGAAAGCCCTACACGGTTGCCTCTGCCGAGATTGATTATGCGCGTTTGCCCCGCGAGTATTGGGCGAACAGGCTCAATGTGCTCTCTACCATGGGAGTGAACACCGTGACGGTGAAAATTCCCTGGATGTTACACGAGCCGCAAGAGGGCATTTTCAATTTTGAGGGAATGAATGACGTGAAGGAATTTTGTCGCCTTGCACAGGATAAAGGACTCTTCGTGTGGCTGCACATTGGCCCTTACGTTGGTGCCGAGTGGGACATGGGAGGCCTGCCATGGTGGTTGCTCAATGTCGACGGCATCAGGCTGCGTAGCACTCAAAAGGCGTTCGTGCAGCGTGTCGAGCGCTATTTTGCGGCTTTGGGCAAAGAGCTTTCTGGCTCGCTTATCACCAATGGCGGTAACATTGCCCTGTTGCAGATTGAAGAGGCTCAGGGACTCGAAAAAACCGATAAAAACTATCTGAAGGCGGTGCTCGCGTGTGCCAAAAAGTCGGGCTTCGACAATATTGTGACATTCACTGCCGGCACAAAGGATTCATACATTCAGAGTACTCTTAACGAGACATACATCTCTTTGGATATTGATACGGACATTTCTGCCGAGGAGAATTTTATAGGCGTCGTGAAGTATCGTTTCGACACTCCCCAGGTGTGCTCGTCGATAAACAGCGAGTACAAGGCTGTGTGGGGCGGCGAGGTTGCTGCGCGTAACTGGAACAAGGCCTTCATGCGTATGTTTGAATTGGTCAAACGCTCGACCTCTTTCAGCATAAATGGAGCGGTAGCTGGAAACTCCTTCGGTGCTACTGCCGGTGCCTCTATGGCCGACGGTCTCTACAAGCCCTTTACCACTGCGCACAATGTCGATGGCATTGTAAGGCTGTGGGGCGGAATAGACAAGGACTACGACCGTTTCCGCCGCGTGCTTATTGCTTACGTGAACGATGGTAACGCTCCTAAAAGCAAACTCGACACTATTCCCTTTCTCTCTTCGTTTACCGAGGTTGAGGTGAAGGATGCGGCTCCGCTTTTCGAGAATCTTCCCGCGCCCATAGAGTCGGAAAACTTAATAACGATGGAGCAGTGTAAAATTGGTCACGGAGCGGTGCTCTATTCTACACAGTTGCCCGCAATGGCAGCCGATGCGACACTGCTGTTGAAGGGTGTACACGATTATGCCCAGGTATTTGTGGACGGTGCGCTTGTTGGAGCCGTCGACCGTCGCAACGGCGAGGATGGCGAGGTTGTAGTTCCTGCCTCGGCAGCCGGTGCAAAATTGGATATTCTAGTCGATGCCACCGGACGTGTGGGCGACGTAAAAGGTTACAAGGACTATAAGGGATTGACAACAAGCGTGGAACTTCTCTGCGGCAAAGAGCCTGCAAAGGCGCTCAAAGGCTGGAAAATTTATCCCCTCCCCACAGATTATGCTATTGCAACTTCGAAGAGCTACAAGAGTGTGGCTGCCGAGAAGAAGCCCGGATACTACCGTGTGACTTTCGAGAAAGAGCGCGCCGGAGATTTCTATCTTTATATGGGCGACTGGGGCAAGGGCGAGGTCTGGCTCAACGGACAGCCTCTCGGACGCTACTGGAACTGCGGCCCTCAAACTTCGCTCTACGTGCCTGACTGTTGGGTGAAAGAGGGTACCAACGAACTTGTTATTGTCGACTGGATTGGCCCCAAACTTCCCGCAGTGTTGGGAACAGACTATGCACAGATGTAGCAACAGATTGTTGCTGTAAATATAGAATCGTCGGCTGCAAGCACAGACTTGCGGCCGACGATTGTTTTTGTGTCGATTCTGCAACCTGAATCTTGCGTGGCGGCTCTATCTTTGCATTGCTTTTCAAGCGAAGAGCGTTTCTTTGATTAGATTGTTGTAATCGTTTTCACATTTCTTTTTTTAGTGCAGATAGTTTGTAGTCTGCTCTAAAAGACTAGCCCTTTGTGCATCGCACAAAGGGCTAGTCTCGTTTATCTGTGTCTCTGTTTTTAGTACCAGTCGATGTTGCTTCCGCTGCTACGTTTGTCCCATTTGAGGGCGTCGGCAAGCATCTGCGAGGTTGCGCGGAAACTGAAATTGAATGACGTGTAGGGGCTGAGGACAATTCCGCAGGTCATTTCGAAGCAGTGGAGGTCGCGCGCAATGTTCATGGTGGTGGTTGTCAACTTTTTGTTCTCGAAACTGTAGCCCGAAGTGAAGTTGATTTTCCATCCTTGCGAAATTCCAATGTTACCCGAGAAGTTCATATTCTGTGTGAACTTATAGGGGTAGCGCATGCTCTTGATGTCAATTTCGGCCTGACGATCCTCACTCATTATAATACCATAGGAGACTGTAAAGTTCCAAGGAATGCTGAAAGGCATATAGCCGTCGTCGTCCACGGCTGCATCTTTGGCCTTACCCTTTGGCCTTACGCCGCTGACGGCCTTGGCGGTAGCGGCCAGCTGTCTGTTGGCTCTTGCCTTTGCTGCAAGCTCTTCTTGCGACAATTCCTGCGGCTCTTCCTCCTCTTCCTCTTGCTTTTTAGAGCCGAAGAGAGACTTGAATCTCGAGAATGTCTTGTTGTTGAATGTGTACGATAGATTCTGACTCATTCCCTGGAAACGTCCGAAGCGTCCGTATGACCACTCGGTCCTGTTACCCTCGACAACCTGTCCGTTGTCGTTGAACGTATAGGCGTATGTAGCCCATGTGGCATTCAGGCTGAATGTGTAGCTCTTCGAGAGCTTCAGACGCATGCGGGTGTTAAGGTTGCTCCACTGTCGCTGCTTGGCGGCAAGATTGTACGAGAGGCTCGCGCCCAATTCGTCGATGATGCTCACCTTTTTAAGCGAGTCGGTCTTTGTGCGCCACTTCATTTCCACGTTGTTGCTTACGTCGAAGCTGATGCTTCCGGTCTTTCCGCGGCCGGGAACGCCGTACAGCGTGGATGTGTAGGGAGAGTATTCAACCAGATGAACTTCGCCATCCTCGTCGGTGTATGTGTATGTGTCGTAGTATCCGTAGCGCGACGCTCCAAAGTCGGGTGCGTAGCTGAAAGATACTGTGGGCTTAAAGACGTGACGCACTGTGTGTACGCGGCTGTTCTTCATGAATCCAGCAGGCTGGTAAAAACCATACAGGGTGGTGTTCATGCCCAAAGACATATTGTAGTTGTACACTCTGTTGAATCCGTTAATAGTGTCGCGCACTGCTCGCATGGATCGGTCGTCCCAATGCTGGTTCACTTTGTATGCGTACCAACGTTCAGTGTAGTTGAAGCTGGGAGTGACGTTTATGTAGTCGAAAAACTGGAATGTGGCACTGATGGGGATATTGTGCTTGAATCCGTTTCGCCAGTCTTTCATTATATTGGACTTGAAGAGCTTGTCCTCTTTGGTGGTGATGCTGTTGCTCATCTGTCCGTTGTACGACATTGATATTTTTTCGTACCAGCGGTCTTCGCCCATCTTTCTCTTGCGCTTGAAGGGGTAGAAGCGTGCCAGCGAAATGTTGAGGCTGGGGAGTGTGAGCGCTACCGTAGAGTCCTGAATATTCTGCGAGGCGTTGACCGTTGATGAAATTGTAAGGCCAATGTCGCTGAATGTTCTCGAATAGCTTACACTCGATGTTCTCACGCTCTGCGAACTGAGCATGGGGTTGTAAATACTATAAAGGTTCGACCTCTCGTAGCTAGATGTTGCAAAGTTTACGCTGGCCGAGAAGTTGCTGTTGGGGCTTGCCTTTCTATCCTGTCGGTGGCTCCACTGTATCTTGAAGTTCTTGCCCACTGCATAGTCGGGCAGGTTTCTCTCGCCCTCTTTTGTTACAAGGTAGTTGAAGTCGAAACTACCCGAATATCTGTATCGCTGGGCGTATGTAGAGGCTGCTGCGAGTCCCCAAGAACCTTTGGTGAAGAGCTCTCCGGTTACTCTGAAGTCCATTCTGTCGTTGATGGCAAAATAGTATCCTCCGTCCTTAAGATAGAATCCGCGCTCCGAATCGTCGCCGTACGATGGCATTATGAATCCCGACGAATAGCTGTCGGTAAAGGGGAAAAAACCGAAGGGGATTGCAAGGGGCAACGGGACATCCTCTACCACAAAGTATGCGGGGCCGGTGATTGCGTCCTTCTTGGGACGCACCTTTGCGCGGGTGAGGTTAATGTACCAGTGGGGGTGCTCGGCGTCGCAGGTTGTGTACTTACCATTTTGCAGATAGAATGCTCCTTCGTCGTCTTTCTTGGCGGTGGTTCCCATCATATAGCCGTCGCCTTGCTGGGTGTAGACGTTGTTGATGACACCCTTCTTGGACTTGAAATTGTATTTTATCTTGTCCGACTCGTAGGGGGTGCTGCCATCCTTGAATACGGGAAGGCCGTAGACGGCGCCGGTTGTGTCCTTTCTTCCGAAGGCGTGCACGACGCTGCTGTCCATGTTCATTGATATTATGCTCGCATCGAGCTGAATCTTTTCATATTTTACCTTTCCGTTACCGTAAAGGTTGGCGTTTCCGCCCATCACCCACACCATTGAGTCGGTCGATTCGTAAAAGACGGGTGCTTCGAGCGGCTCTTTCTTTTCGGTAGTATCTTTGGAGGCTTTTGCAATGGAATCGACGGAGATTTTTATTGTGTCGTTTCCTATAGTATCTTTTTTAATGGTGTCGGATAGTGTCTCGTGCAGATTGCCTGTAACGTACGAGGGCGACGACGCAACAACCGGTCGCATGGTAAATGCAACTGCTGCCAGCATCATCATTGCTTTCAATATGAAGTTTAATCCGAGTTTTTTCTTCATTTTAAAAATTACACTCCGTACAATCGGCAAAATTACGAAATAAAAAGGAGTATTTGAAATTTATATGCAAAAAAGCACACATATTAACTTTTTCACAGGAAAAGTCGGGCCCATTCTTCTATTTTTTTGACACTTTCGGGCGAAATGCGGGCCATACTGTCGAGTACCTGCTGGTAGGTGCGTGCTTTGTGAAGGTATTTTACCTTTGAAAAGAATTTGTCGGCGAAACAGATAATCTGCTCTTCGAGGCTCTCGGGCCTGAAGTCCTGCGCGGGCAGCGGCCAGCCTTTCTCTATTATCTGCTCTTTTGTGAGGCCTGTGCCCGTGTGGCGTTCGCACACGCGTGCGTGGGCCGGGAATCCCTCTTTTCTTAAAAGTTCAGCGCCCAGATAGCCATGGCATATATAAGGTGCGTCGCCTGTGCAGCCAATGTCGGGTGCCGAGGTCAGGAAAATGCCAATGTCGTGCAGCATGGCTGCCTCTTCGATGAAGTTCCTGTCGAGCGCAAGTTCGGGGTGCTTGTCGGCTATTTCCAGTGCAAAGTCGGCCACCATCCTGCTGTGCTTGATGAGCGTGCGTTTGCAGTCGTTCTCTTCGGGGTAGAATTTATCGATAATCTCTGTGTAGTTCATGGAAAGTGTTTTTTTTCTTGCGTCAAAATTATACAAAATTCTTCGATTGTCGGCAATGCCTGGCGATATTTGTTTCTGTTGTCCAAATAATATCTTTTTTCGCTGTTGCGTTGCTGCAAATATTGCAAATAATTACATAAATGTGGCATTTATGGTAAAAATGTATTAAATTTTAGAAAAATGATAAATTCTACAATCTTTTTTATATATTTGCAAACTGAAGATATTTTGCAAGAATAGGCGGCGCTCGAAGCATGCGTGAGTGGCTTTTTCATCCGCACGGCGCACTTTCAGGCAAACTATTGATTGAATAAAAAATAAAAGGGGTTGTGTGTGAATGGCAGTTCCCACGGAAAGTCTCTAAATAGACAATAAATAATGAACGAACAGATAATTACGCAAGCAAACAATCTGCCTCCAATCTCGTTGGAAGAGATGTCAGGCATCAAGCTGATGAATCGTACAGACACGAAATATGTTGCTACCATCAGTCAGTTGTTGGCGTTTCTGCAGGCGGTCGAGGGAAAATACTACATTCAAGAGATTGACGGAGTGCGTCTGGCCTCGTACCACACAACATATTTCGATACAGAGAACAACGAAATGTATGTAATGCACCACAATGGCAAGCTGGTGCGCGAGAAGATTCGTGTCCGCACATATGAGGATACGAAAATCACCTTCCTCGAAGTTAAGAACAAGAACAATCACAAACGTACGAATAAAAAGCGCATAGAGGTGCAGGCGGTCGACAGTCTCGTCCGCGAGCAGGAGCGTGTCATTCCTTTCCTCGGCAAGCATGCGTGGTACACACTCGACGAGATTCGTCCCGTCATCGAGAATCGCTTCAACAGAATCACCCTTGTGAATTTTGCAAAGACCGAGCGTCTGACAATCGATTTTAACCTCAGATTCCACAATCTGCTCACCGACGATGTGCGCAAGCTCGAATATGTGGCTATCATCGAACTCAAAAGGGACGGAAATGTGCCCTCGCCCTCGCTCGACATCTTCCGTCAGCTGCGCATCAAGCGTTCGGGCTTCAGCAAATATTGCATCGGCTGTGCGCTCACAAATAAAAACCTCAAACGCAACAACTTTAAAGAGCGTCTGAACCTTGTAAATAAATTGGAAAACATACAAAAAAGTAACATTATATGAACATCTTAACTACTTTGCTGACTGCGGGAGTAAACACCGCCACCACCGTTGCCAATGCTTTGGGCGACGACTTTATGAATGAGTCAATTTCGACAACCTCTGCAATGGCAGGCTCTTTTTTCAATCTGCCCGGTACGTTGAACCTTTTGGCATTCTTCTTCCTGAACCTGCTGTTTGTGGGTATCATCGTTCGTTTCTTCTACTACCCCAAGAGCAAACGTGGCGACTATTTCTTCACATTTACCCTCATTGCAATCAGTATCTTCCTGCTCATCTATCTGTTGGGCGGCGTTAAACTGAAGACAGGCTTCGCGCTGGGACTCTTTGCGATTTTCAGCATCATCCGCTACCGCACCGAGCAGGTTGCCATACGCGAAATGACCTATCTTTTTGTGATTATTGCCGTCAGTGCCATCAACGGTCTTGTAGCAGAGGAGGTGAGCTTCGTCGAAATGATTGTGGCTAACCTGTTGTTCCTCTTCTCTTTGTGGTTGTGCGAGAGCAACTGGTTCATCACTCATCTTTCGTATAAAATCATCAAATACGATAACATCAACCTTATCACTCCCGATAAAGAGAAAGAGCTTATCGCCGACCTTAAGAAACGTACAGGTCTCGACATTGTAAAGGTAGAGGTGGGCGGCCTTGACTTCTTGAAAGATGCAGCAATTATTAAGATGTATTACAAGCCCACAAGCAAAGGAATGAATTCAGTTGATCAAACTATTAAAGCTCCTAGCGATGAATTTAAGATTAAAAGTTAAAAGAGGCGTCATGTGCGCTGTGGCATTTGCAATGGTTGCAATGCCTTGTAGTCAGGCGTTTGCCAATGATAGTGACGATTTTGGAGTGTGGACAAGCATCGATGCATCCAAGAAACTCTCGGATAAAGTGAAGTTGGGACTCGAGGGTGAGTTCCGTACAACAGACGGACTCAGCATTGTCGACCGCCGTTCTTTGGGTGTCAGCCTTTCGTACAAGCCCTATAAATGGTTGAAGGCCGATGCAGGTTACATCTATATGAATGCTTACGAGCCCGAAAAGACCTCTATAAAAGAAGAAGTTATCGAGGGTAAATACGACAAAAATGTTGATCATGCTTATCGTGTAGACAAAGAGCGTCTCTTCGTTTCTGCTACAGGTAGTTTCGACGTTGGTCGTTTCGAATTCTCTTTCCGCGAGCGTCTGCAGTATACATATACTCACGCAGCTGCGGTAATGGAGGATAAATACCGTTGGGAGTATGTTGGTGGCAACATCGACGGCGAACCCGAACAGGTTAAAAAGACCGAGGCCGAATATAAAGGCTCGAAGAACAATACAACTTTGCGTTCACGTCTCACTGTAAAATGGGACATCCGCAAGTGCCCCATCAAGCCCTTCGTGTCGGCCGAACTCTTTACACGCGTAGACGAGTGGAACTTCCACGACAAGATTCGTTACCGTGCAGGTGCGGATTATAAGATTGACAAGGACAATTCTGTATCACTCTTCTACATCTATCAGAATGCAAACGACGATGACGAGCCCGCAGGACACGCCATCGGAGCAAGCTACTCTTTTGACTTATAATAAATAGGAAACAGCTTATGAAGAAACTATTTATTTTATTTGCACTGATGGCCATGATGCTTCCCGCGGCTGCGCAGCATATTATTGTGCTGAAGACAGACAACGGCATTCAGGCTGTGGAGTTGCAGAAGTTCAGACGCATCACCTTCTCGGGAACATCCGTGAATATTATGCAGACTGACGGCGTCGTTGCAACTGCAGACATGGGCGACATTGCACGCATCTATTTCGGCGATAATACAGGTATCAACGATGTAGATTTCAACGGCGGCAAAGAGCTTGTGTCGTATATCTCTTCCGACGAAATTGCAGTAAACTGCGAGGCAGGCGAGGAGATTGCAATATATAATGTAAGCGGCACAATGGTGCTCAACGAAGTGCAGGGCAGCGATGGCGGAAGCGTCAGCATTGCCAACCTTCCCAAAGGAATCTATCTGCTTCGTGCCAATCGTCAAACAGTTAAAATAATAAAGAAATGAGAAAGACATTAACATTAGTGCTGTGCCTGCTCTCATTCTTTCAGGTACAGGCCCAGAATAGATATTATGTGGCTAACAACAATGGTACGTATCAGGCGATTACCATCGACGAGACGCACCAGATGGAGTTTGACGCCGAGCAGAAGCTCATTGCCATTAAGCTTGTTGATGGTGCGGTGAGCACCTTTGCAACGGAAAAGGTGGACAGTATCTCTTTCGTTCAGCCGGCATCGGGCACTGCGTTGACCTACAGCGATAATTTCAGCGTGGCATTCGACGAGAATGACAAGAATACTTACAGCGAAATTACCGAGACTATCATCACTGACGAGCTTATTGACGAGTCGGGAGACTTTATCGAGAACTACACAGTCTCAAAGATTGCGACAATCACATTCACCGAGACAGGCGTTACCTTCACTCCCGACATTATCGACCAGGTGGGCTACACAATCGTCGATGGTACACACATTATGATAAACTCTTCGCGCAGCAAGATGGCCTACCGCGTTCAGGGTAGCTGCAGCAATGGCTCGTTGAAAATCTACAGCGAGAAGAAGTTCCAGCTTGCGCTCAACGGCCTTTCGTTGACCAACCCCAAAGGCCCTGCCATCAACGTTCAGAGTGGAAAGACTGTTTATGTTACTCTTGCAGCGGGCAAGACAAATACATTGTGCGACGGTGAGGTCTATGCCGAGGCACCCTACTCAAATGGTGAGCCAGAAGATCAGAAGGGTACATTCTTCAGCGAGGGACAGCTTATTTTCAGCGGCACCGGTACACTCAATGTAAGAAGCTACGGCGGTCATGCTATCTGCAGCGACGACTACATTCGCGTGCGCAGCGGTAACATCAACATCCTCTCGTCAGTGAAGGACGGATTCAACACCAACGAGCAGTTCCGCGTGGGACGTATGGCAGCTTCGGCTCCCGTAATCACCGTAAATGCCGATGGCGACGGAATCGATTGCGGTAAAGGCTCTATCCTCATCGAGGCGGGTGATATTACCGTAAACACTATCGACGATGGAATCGTTGCTTCGTATGAGGAGATGACAGATGGTACTATTGACCCCTCGATAACCATTCGTGGCGGCTTTGTAAAGGTGAACACCACAGGTGAGAAGGGAATGGCTATAAAGGCTAATACCAACTTCACTCAGACTGGCGGAACTATTCAGGCAAAGACTCTTGGTAACGGCTCAAAGGCTGTGAACAGCGAGAACGATTTTGCTTTCACCGGTGGTAAACTGACTGCTATTGTCGATGGCGCTGTCAGCAGCGACAGCTCTGCGACAGCCGGAATAAAGTGTGGCGGAAACTGCACGATTACCGACGGAACAATCGCAGTGAACTGTACAGGCGTGGGTGCAAAGGCTATCAATGCCGATGGCAATGTTGTTATCGACAATGGTAACATTACTCTGCTCTCTACAGGCAAGAACTACAAAGATGGTGCTGACGACAAGAAGAGTCGCGCCGTATCGGCCAATGCCTATACACAGAATGGTGGTACAGTCCTCATGAAGTCTTACGACAAGAGCATTGTTCCCGTTGCAGGAATCACTCTCACAGGAGGTATTGTAAATGCTTTCAGCGTGAGCGACTATGCGCTTGGTGTTGCTGCTACGCAGACAGGCGGCTGGATGCTTACAAAAGATGGTAAAGAGTAATATACTGAATGCTATATAAAAAGCAATGGCTGCACATTTTGTGAAGTGAACCCCAAAAGTTAGACAAAAAACTTTTGGGGTTTATTTTATGCGTAAGAAACACGATCATTCAGCATTGCTAAAATATATGCATATGCTTGAAGATGGATATTCCATCAATTACATTCACAGTAGATATGGTA
>JAFYPH010000004.1 GCA_017547585.1 Bacteroidaceae bacterium
CGTAGTCTTTCTGTGGGAAAAGTTGCTGACAAGTAGCGCCCAACCGAGGGATATTTTTGCTCGCAAAAATTCGTGAGCAAAAGGGCGCTACGACTGATTTTGTCTGTGCTGTGCCTTTTAAATAAAGTAGGCTGCGCTCGTTTACAATCTACAAGCAAGCTTGCATTGTACTCGCTGGCACTACTTTTGCTTACTTTTTGTGCGACAAAAAGTAAGAATAGAAACAAAGGCCTATAAAATTACAACCAAAGATTAAGGGTAAAAACTGCTGCTAACTGCAAAAACTAAAAGCTATCATAGAATACAAAAAAAGGATTGAGGACTGTTTGTCCTCAATCCCCATAATTGCAACGTATCAACTAAAAACAGCAGCCTCGCTGACGGGAAGACCGACAGCGAGGCTGCATAGTTATTATCGAAAAAGGAATCTACTCCTCTACAGGCTCAAAATCCTCTTTACCGACGCCGCAGAGCGGACAGCACCAATCCTCGGGAATATCCTCGAAAGCTGTTCCTGCAGCAATACCTGACTCGGGGTCACCAATAGCGGGGTCGTACACCCACTGACAAACTGTGCAAACGTACTTTTTCATAAATGTAGTTTTTTTAATTTATAACAATTAAAGGTCGGTTTTTGTTCATCGAAAAAGTGAACTTTTTCAAAAAAATCATTCTAAAAGAGAAACAAGCTCCTTCATGCCCTCCGATGCTCCCTTCTTAATAAAATTGAGCCAACGATGCTGACTAACATTCACATCATTGGGGTCGATGAGGTAGACAGGCACCCCTGCAGGAGCATAATTTAGAAGACCCGCAGCAGGATAGACATTGAGCGAAGTGCCGATGATTACAAAAATATCGGCGTCGCGCAGTTCATCGATAGCATCGGACATCATGGGAACAGCTTCGCCGAACCACACAATATATGGACGCAACTGCGAGCCATCGGCAGCCTTGTCGCCGATAGCTATATTCAGATTATCCGCAGGGAGCCTACGCACGTAATTGAGGTTATTGGGCTCGCGCGACGAGGTTGCCTTCATAAGCTCCCCATGCAGATGGATAACATTCGTAGATCCTGCACGCTCGTGAAGGTCGTCGACATTCTGCGTGACAACCGTCACACGGTAATCCTTTTCGAGCGCAGCTATCAGGCGGTGCCCTTCGTTGGGCTGCACAGTGAGAAGCTCGTTGCGACGTTTATTGTAGAACTCGAGCACCAGCGAAGGATTCTCAATATAGCCTTCGATGGAGGCTACCTTCTCCACAGGATACTCGTCCCACATTCCTCCGCTGCCACGGAAAGTGCTGAGGCCACTCTCAACACTCATGCCTGCTCCGGTAAGAAAAACTATCTTCTTCATAATTTCACAAATTAGCGATGCACAAATTTATAAAAAATATCTTTCCGCGCACACCTTTTATAATATTATAACAAATGAGGGGCCACAAAGAGAAAGATGAAACATTCTTTGCGGAAAGAACAACCGCAAGAAAGAAATTAAAGATGCAAACAAAATCTCTTATTTAGATTTTGTCTAAAATAGCAACATAAATGAATGAACAATGGTGCAATGTTGCAGAATATCCGTTTTTAGGCACTATCCGAGGGGTCATCAACATTCTTTGAGAAACTTTTAACAAAGTTATTAACATGATACGGCGGTGATTTTCAACATTTTAAAAAGTTTTCATCATTCTGCAACCTTTTTAATACACGAATTCGCAAATGGCTGATATTTAACCTTTTGCAGATAACTCAATTTTCCAAAAGTTTTTTCATTTGTTTTTTAGCTTTTTCTTTCGGATATTTGCATTGTCGAAAACGGCCCGACCACAATTTCAGGCTCTGCTACCGTGAAAGGAGCAGCTGCTATTTTAGTAGTCGGCCACCCTTTAAAAATTTTACTGACTGATTTTTGATGAACCCGAATTTAAACACAATATGGGATAATTGTCTGCGCATTATACGTGACAATGTATCTGCAAATGTATTCTCCACTTGGTTCGCGGATATTGTTCCGCTCGAATTCAAGAACAATACTCTTAACATCAAAGTTAAGAGCCATTTTATCTATGAATTCCTCGAGGAGAACTACATTGACCTTCTTAGCAGCACTCTTACAAGAGTAATCGGCGAGGGCGTGGGACTCACATACACCATAATCACCGACTCGACCAGCAACGAGCCCGGCAAAGGCAATATGGAGATTGAGCCCGAAGTTCACCCCGTTGCGACCAACAGACGCACAGCTGAGAAAGCCGAGGCAATAGAGGAACTGAACTCCATGCTCATCAGCAAATACACCTTCGACAACTACGTCGAGGGCAGCAGCAACAAACTCTCGCGCACAGCAGCCGAGAGCGTGGCAATGTTCCCCGGAAGAACTTTCAACCCCCTGTTCATTCACGGAGCATCGGGCGTAGGAAAGACTCACCTTATCAACGCCATCGGTTCTAAAATCAAACAGCTGCACCCCGAACTGCGCGTTCTTTATATTTCGGCCCATCTGTTCCAGGTGCAGTACACAGACTCGATACTGCATAAGAACTTCAACGACTTCATGCGATTCTACCAGAGTATCGACATCCTTATTATAGACGATATTCAGGAGATTGCAGGATTGCCCGGCACACAGAATGCTTTCTTCCACATCTTCAACCACCTACACCTCAACGGCAAGCAGTTGATTATGACATCCGACCGCTCGCCCGCGCAGCTCAAGGGCATGGAAGAGCGTCTCATCACACGCTTCAAGTGGGGATTGACTGCCGAGATTGAAAAGCCCGACCTCGAACTGCGCAAGAACATCCTGCGCAACAAGATACGTCGCGACGGACTGAAATTCCCCGAGGATGTAATCAGCTACATTGCCGAGCACGTGAACGCCAGCGTACGCGACCTCGAAGGTATCATCGTGTCGCTGATGGCCCACTCTACCATCAACAACCGCGACGTCGACCTGCAGCTTGCCCACAAGATTATCGGCGGACTCTCAGAGTACGAGAAAGAGCCCATCAGCGTAGAGAAGATTGTAAAGACCGTTGCAGAATACTATAATGTAGATGTAAACAGCATAAACACAAAATCGCGCAAACGCGAGATTGTACTCGTGAGACAGACTGCAATGTTCCTCGCAAAGAAACATCTTGACCTTTCAACATCGAAGATTGGCCAGCAGATTGGCCGCCGCGACCACGCGACAGTGCTGCACGCATGCAAGACAATCTCGAACCTGCTCGACACAAACAAGCAGTTCCGCAGCGAATTGAACGAAATAGAATCGGCGCTGCAGACAGCATAAGCTGAATAGAATTCCATAAGCTGCCGCTTGACTTTCCAAAGTCAGGCGGCAGATTTTTTTGCGTCTATACTTTACCATTTTGAACAACTGCCGCAAAAAGTACATTTCCAAAATGGAAAAGCAATAGTTACAAACAATTTCTGAAAAGTTTTCAACAAGGGCAACTTTTCGCCACAGAATTTACACGGAATTTTCTTTTTGGAAAACTTTTTCACTTTTCAAAAATCTTATTCGCTTAATTTTCAACGTAATCACTCTCGCATTTGGAAAACTTTTCATCTGTTGATAACTAATTGTTGAATAATTTTGTTATTTCAAAAATTAGTAATATCTTTGCAATAACATCAATCAGTCAGTTTAAAGAAACTGTTTTGATATTATCTGCAAACTTTCGACAAATGCCAGAATAAAATATATCGAAACAGTTTCTTTATGTTTTGCACATTAAAAAAAAGAGAAAAACACCGTGGAAAAACAAACTTACACCTACGACGAAGCATTTAAAGCCTCTCTCGAGTACTTTGGCGGCGACGAGCTTGCCGCGCGAGTGTGGGTAAACAAGTATGCTGTTAAGGATTCGTTCGGCACCATCTACGAAAAGTCGCCCGAACAGATGCATTGGAGAATTGCCAATGAGATTGCGCGCATCGAGTCGAAATACAATAATCCGATGTCGGCGCAGGAGATTTTCGACCTTCTCGACCATTTCAAGTACATCGTTCCTCAGGGCAGCCCCATGACCGGAATCGGTAACGACCATCAGATAGCATCATTGTCGAACTGCTTTGTGATTGGAATCGAGGGCAACGCCGACTCGTACGGAGCAATCATACGCATAGACGAGGAGCAGGTGCAGCTGATGAAAAGACGCGGAGGCGTGGGACACGACCTCTCACACATACGCCCCAAGGGCACTCCCGTAAAGAACTCGGCACTCACATCCACAGGAATCGTGCCTTTCATGGAGCGCTACTCGAACTCCACACGCGAGGTTGCACAGGATGGCCGCCGCGGAGCATTGATGCTCAGCGTCTCTATCAAGCACCCCGACGCCGAGGCATTCATCGACGCAAAAATGACTGAGGGAAAGGTTACCGGCGCAAACGTATCGGTAAAAATCGACGACGACTTTATGAAGGCGGTAACCGAGGGCACCCCCTACACACAGCAGTACCCCATTGACTCGACCAGCCCCACACACAGCAAGAGCATAGACGCAAACAAGTTGTGGGAGAAAATCATCCACAATGCATGGAAGTCGGCCGAGCCCGGAGTGCTCTTCTGGGACACTATCACACGCGAATCTATCCCCGACTGCTACGCAGACTTGGGATTCCGCACAGTATCTACCAACCCCTGCGGAGAGATTCCCTTGTGTCCCTACGACTCGTGCCGTCTGCTCGCAATCAACCTCTTCTCGTACGTGAAGAACCCCTTCACCCCCGAGGCAACATTCGACTTTGCACTCCTGAAGGAGCACGTTGCTAAGGCGCAGAGAATAATGGACGACATTATCGATCTTGAGCTTGAGAAAATCGAGGCTATCCAGGAGAAAATTTCTAGCGACCCCGAGGGCGAGGAGGTTAAGGGTGCCGAGAAGAAGCTGTGGGAGAAAATCCACAGAAAGAGTAGCATGGGACGCCGCACAGGCGTGGGCATCACCGCCGAGGGAGACATGCTCGCAGCAATGGGTCTGCGCTACGGCTCGGAGGAGGCAACAGACTTCTCGGAAGAGGTACACAAAAGCATTGCACTCGCTGCCTACGGCTCGTCAGTAAGCCTTGCAAAAGAGCGCGGAGCATTCGAAATTTACAGCACAGAGCGCGAGGCAAGCAACCCCTTCATCAACAGACTGCGCGAGGCCGACCCCGCACTCTACGAGGAGATGAAGAAATATGGCCGCCGCAACATCGCCTGTCTGACAATTGCGCCCACAGGAACGGTGAGCATAATGACACAGACAACATCGGGCATCGAGCCTGTCTTTATGCCCGTCTACAAACGCCGCCGCAAGGTGAACCCCAACGACGCAGAGGTACACATAGACTTTACCGACGAGAATGGCGACGCATTCGAGGAGTATGTAGTCTACCACCACAAGTTCGTCGAGTGGATGAAGAAGAACGGCATCGACACCACCAAACGTTACTCACAGGTTGAGCTCGACAGCATCGTTGCACGTTCGCCCTATGCAAAGGCAACATCGAACGACATCGACTGGGTGGCAAAGGTACAGATGCAGGGACGCATACAAAAGTGGGTGGACCACTCTATCAGCGTAACCATCAACCTGCCCAACAACGTAGACGAGAAGCTTGTGAACGAGCTTTATGTTACCGCATGGAAGTCTGGCTGCAAAGGATGCACCGTCTACCGCGACGGCTCGCGTGCAGGAGTGCTCGTATCGACCGAGAGCAAAGACAAGAAAGAGGAGAAGAACGAGGAGATGAAGCCCACAATCACCGAGGTACGTCCCCGAGTATTGGAGGCAGACGTCGTACGCTTCCAGAATAACAAAGAGAAGTGGGTGGCATTCATCGGACTGCTCAACGGACACCCCTACGAGATTTTCACAGGACAGCAGGATGATGAGGATGGAATTCCCTTGCCCAAGAACGTGACACACGGAGTAATCATAAAGAGCGTGGACGAGAATGGCAACAAACGCTACGACTTCCAGTTCGAGAACAAGATAGGCTACAAGACCACCATCGAGGGTCTCTCGGAGCGTTTCAACCCCGAATTCTGGAACTACGCGAAACTAATCTCGGGAGTGTTGCGCTACAAGATGCCCATCGAGCTTGTAATTAAGCTTGTGTCGTCGCTGCAGCTCGATTCACAGAGCATAAACACATGGAAGAACGGCGTCGAGCGCGCACTCAAAAGATACATTCAGGATGGCACCGTGGCCGGCGAGAAATGCCCCAAGTGCAAGAGCCAGCTTATCTTTGAGGAGGGCTGTCTGCACTGCCCGCAGTGTGGATACTCGAAGTGCGGGTAAAAAAGCTATTTAAGCAGTAGACACTATATAATCCCGTAGGAGTTAAGATAACCGATTATCTTAACTCCTACATTTACAAAGAAGAGAATGAGAATAAAAGAATACCACATAGAGCTCGTAAACATTCATCTGTACGCCTATCATGGCGCAATCGCGCAGGAGAACAAGGTGGGTGGATGGTACACGCTTAACCTGCGCGCGAGGATAGACTGCCACGACAGCATCGCAAGCGACGACCTTGAAGCTACGGTAAACTACGCGGATATTTACGAAGTTGTGCGCAGCGAAATGCAGATACCCTCGAAGTTGCTGGAGCACGTGTGCGGACGCATACTCGACAAACTTTTCGAAAAATTTGCCATCATCGGAGAAATTGAAATTTCGCTCTGCAAAGACACCCCGCCGATGGGTGGCGACAGACTGAGCAGCAGCGTCAGAATAAAAGCTGAGAGGTAAATACCCTTGGACTATACCAAGGGTTACTAATTACTTACTCATCAGTTTTACAATTGGAACCGTTTTATAAATATCCTCCTTTATAGTTTGATATTTATAGATGCCTATCTGACGCATACACATACCTTGGGGAACTTCAATTATCTGATCATCATAGTAGTACTCTCCATTATCATTGGTTAGCAAGACTAATAAGTCCGTTGGTACATAACGCCTCAATACCTGATTCCATTCCACCTCGTGTGCTAATGCGTGATTATCATCAACAACTTGCATCACCTCAAATGATTTTATACTCAAGCACTCCCCCGATTCATCGAAAAAAGTCATACCATAACTACTAGTATTAGCACCTATCGCAAGAACTGTCATTGCCACAAATGTTAATACAATACCAGAAATCATTCCCAATAGAAAAACAACAAATTTTTTCATAATAAATTATTTGTATCCCATAAAAATTAGGAACAAGTTAAACATTTGATAAATTTGACCCATTTAATTATTTACATTGGAACCCATCACATGCAAAGAATAAAACAACAAATATGGTGGGACAAAAAACCACTTTTGCCCACCATATTTGTTGCTACACGGAATTATTAGTAATTCTCGGGCTTCACCTGGAAGTGTGCGCGGGGGTGAGCACAAACGGGGCACTCCTCGGGAGCAGCATTGCCAATGTGAAGGTGACCGCAGTTGCGGCACTGCCAGATGCACTCATTGTCGCGGCTGAACACTGTGCCATTCTGAATGTTAGCGAGCAGTTTATTATAACGCTCCTCGTGAGCCTTCTCAACATCGGCTACAAGAGAGAAGAGCTTTGCAATTTCGTCGAAACCCTCCTCGGCAGCCTCGCGAGCCATTGTGGGATACATCTCTGTCCACTCGTCGTTCTCGCCTTTGGCAGCGTCTACGAGGTTGTCCATTGTCTTTCCAATGCCGTCGTGCAACAACTTGAACCAGATTTTTGCATGCTCTTTCTCCTGGTCGGCAGTCTCCTGGAAGAGTGCAGCAATCTGCTCGTAGCCCTCTTTCTTGGCCTTGCTTGCATAGTAAGTATATTTGTTGCGTGCCTGGCTCTCACCTGCAAATGCAGCCATGAGGTTAGCCTCGGTCTTTGTTCCTTTCAATGATTTTTCCATAGTAGTATAATTTTCTAAATATTATTCAATATTTCCCCTCGCGAAGGAGGGGAAGTTTTTTATTATCAATTATTTGCAGCTTTTGGGGCAGATGGGCTTAATCTGTTTGAAGAAGTCGTTGCCCTTATCATCGACGAGGATGAATGCGGGGAAGTCCTCAACCTCAATTTTCCAGATAGCCTCCATTCCAAGCTCGGGATACTCTACGCACTCGATGCTCTTGATGTTATTCTGAGCGAGGATAGCAGCGGGACCGCCAATAGAGCCAAGATAGAAGCCACCGTGTTTCTGACAAGCATCGGTTACCTGCTGGCTGCGGTTACCCTTTGCTAGCATAATCATGCTACCACCGTGAGACTGGAAGAGGTCTACGTAAGAGTCCATACGACCTGCGGTTGTGGGGCCCATAGAGCCGCAAGGCATTCCTGCGGGAGTCTTTGCGGGACCTGCATAGTAGATGGGGTGGTTCTTGATGTATTCGGGGAGTCCCTCGCCACGGTCGATGCGCTCTTTGAGCTTGGCGTGAGCAATGTCACGGCCTACGATGATTGTACCGTTGAGTGAGAGGCGTGTAGCAACAGGGTACTGTGACAACTGTGCACAAACTTCGCTCATGGGGCGGTTGAGGTCGACGCGTACAACCTCGCCCTCGTTGGCGTTGCGAAGTTCCTCGGGGATGAGTGTTGCGGGCTGGTCGTCGAGTTTCTCGATCCAGATACCGTCCTTGTTGATTTTTGCCTTGATGTTGCGGTCGGCCGAGCAGCTTACGCCCATTCCCACGGGGCAGCTTGCACCGTGTCGGGGCAGACGTACCACGCGAATGTCGTGAGCAAGATATTTACCGCCGAACTGTGCGCCAAGGCCTATGCGGTGAGCCTCGTCGAGAAGCTGTTTCTCGAGCTCGATGTCGCGGAATGCGCGGCCTGTCTCGTCGCCTGTTGTGGGCAGGTTATCGTAGAAGTGTGTCGATGCGAGCTTAACGGTGAGAAGGTTCTTCTCGGCCGATGTTCCACCGATTACAAATGCAATGTGGTAGGGAGGGCAGGCTGCTGTTCCCAAGCTCTTCATCTTCTCTACAAGGAAGGGAACGAGTGTCGCGGGGTTGAGCAGTGCCTTTGTCTCTTGGTAGAGGTAGGTCTTGTTGGCCGAGCCACCACCCTTTGTTACCATAAGGAAACGGTACTCCATTCCCTCGGTTGCCTCGAGGTCAATCTGTGCGGGGAGGTTGCATTTTGTATTAACCTCGTCGTACATATTGAGGGGAGCATTCTGGCTGTAGCGGAGATTCTCCTCGGTGTATGTCTCGTAGACACCGCGTGCAAGAGCCTCTTCGTCGCAGAAGCCTGTCCACACCTGCTGGCCCTTCTCGCCGTGGATGATGGCGGTACCTGTATCCTGGCAGAGGGGGAGCTTGCCTTTGGCTGCAACCTCGGCGTTACGCAGGAAGGTGAGAGCAACATATTTGTCATTCTCGCTTGCCTCGGGGTCGCTGAGAATCTTGGCTACCTGCTCGTTGTGCGAACGACGCAACAGGAAAGAGACGTCGCGGAAAGCTGTGCGCGACAAGAGTGTCAATGCCTCGGGAGCCACCTTGAGCATGGGTTTTCCCTCGAACTCACCTACCGACACATAGTCCTTGGTGAGGAGGTAATATTCGGTTGTATCTGCGCCCTGCTGGAACATGTGGGCGTACTTAAATTCGGGTTTTGTTGCCATATTTTAAACTTTAATAGGTTATTTGCCAAATTCAAAGATAGTGCATTTATGTGAATCGTCAAGCAATTTATTCTTAAATTTTGCTATTGACGGGCCACGAAGAGCGCTACCGGCTTATTTTACGAAAAACTTGCGGCCTTTCTTAATATAAATGCCACGCTTGGGCTTTTCGGTGCGTTTGCCCGAGAGGTCATAGTATGCATCATTGTCGCCTTCAGTATACACGGGAGAATCAATGGAGGTGAGGACGCCGTCAACCATCATCATCCATTCACGCATGTCCGCTATCATTTCGTCGTGATACTCGTAAGAGGTGTTGAAGCCGAAGCCGTGACCGCCTGTGGGGAAGTTCTTGGCACGCACAGGAACACCCTTGGCCTCGAGAGCCGCAACGTAGTCGATGCTGTTACGCGGAGGCACGGTGCCGTCGTTGTCGGCCCAGCAGACGTACGCCATGGGAGTGTCGGCCTTTACCTGTTTCTCGTTGCTATATTTCACAACCAATGAAGGGGGAGGATCGGAGCCGATGAGATTGTTGCGAGAGCCCAAATGAGTGTAGCTTGCATTCATGGTGATTACAGGGTAGATGAGTATCTGGAAGGCGGGCTTGTCATCGCCTGTTGTATGCGTAGCCACTGTTGACGCCAGATGGCCGCCGGCGCTGAAGCCTATTACTCCCACCTGACCTGTAGTCACATGATACTCCTCGCCATTCTCGCGCAAATAGGCCATTGCCGACTTTGCCTGTTTCAGAGGGCCGGTATCGGATGTAGGGGGTACAGTGTAGGTGAGAACTGCTGCTGTATAACCCAATTCGTTAAAGAAGGGAGCCCAATCGGCACCTTCGTTGCTGCCGGCAACGAAAGAGTAGCCGCCGCCGGGGATTATAAGGATGGCACGGCCGTTGGCCTTGTCGGCAGAGGACTTGAAGATTTTTATTGCTGCACCCGAAGAGAGCTTGACATTTGTCACTGCCATTGAGCCAACCTCGCTGACTGTGAAGATGGAGCCGCCGTCGGCAACGCTGTAGAAGCCCAGGTAACCGCCTGCACCGCCATATTCGTTAATGTGCTTTCCATCTTCGTTGTTCACAAGCAGGAAGCCTCTTTCGTTCTCGACAATTTTCCATCTGTATACTTTGTTCGCAAGGATAGCACGGTCGTTCACCTTGGCAAGAGTCTTTGTGGTGTCGGTGCGGTTGTAGACTACGATTCCTTTATAGGGGTCGCCCATGAATGCCCACTGATAGGACTCTTTCATGGCGTCCTCTTTTGTTGGCAGAGGGTTACATTTGTAGCCATTGTCGGTTGTTGCATAATCGGAGCCGCTGTTAAGGGCAAGATTGTACCAATGGGCATTTTTGAGGTCGGAAGAGAGCTTGAAGGGAAGGTTCCATGTGGCAACCACGCGAACTACATTTTCGCCACCGTTGGCAAGCAGCACAGGCTCGGGAACAGTGTACTTTGTATAGGCGCGAGGCACGAAGTTCTCGGGAACAGCGCTCACAACCTCCTTATCTTTTCCGATGCCCGTAAACTCTTCGAGCAGATTACCATCGGCATCTTCGACGCGATAGGTTACTGTCAGCTGCTTCGAGAAATAGTCCTGAAGAGTCTTAAGAGCAGTAGTGGGGTCGAAATTGCCCGACTCGACAATCTGCAACTGATTGCCGGCGTCGCTGCCGTTCCATATATTGAGCACGACACCCTTCTCGGTATTTGAGCCTGAGTTGGCAATGTAGCCAAGAGAGGTGAGGCTGTAAAGATAGTCGGGATTGACGCCTACATATTGCACCTTGAAGGGCTCGATGACGCTGTTGGAGAGCATAATATTGCTCCAACCGCTACTATTGGTCTTGGAGCTGCGATAGAGGAATTTCTTTGCGTCGACGCTGTAGACGTAGAGTTTTTCATTGTAGTTTATCAACGCAAACTCGCCTTTTGTAGCACCCACATTTGTCTTTATTGTATTTGTAACAAAGTCGCCGTTTACTCCGTAGTAACCACGAGGGGATGAGAGAGTATATTTTTTATTGTTGTCGGCCTTGAAAGAGTTCCATCCGGGGAGAGGATTCTTTACCTCTATGCTGTCGGTGGCAATAATATCCAGCAGGCTTTTTGCCCAAACCTCGGCCAGACGAGTAGCACCTGTTGCATTGGGGTGAAGGAAGAATGTGCCCGAATAACCACCCTCGGCGAGGAACAGCGAGAGGTTGTCCTCGAAATAGTTCCATACGTCGCGGTTGCCGGCGTACACCTGGTCGTACTCTGCAACAATGGCATCGAGAATAGGATAGTAGCTACGGAGACGGTCGAGACCCTCTTGCAGATACTTTCCACCATTGTGGGTGTTGGGGCTGTACCAGATGGGGTAATTGAGAAGAATCTTGCAACCGGGCACCTGCTCGATGAGTTTTTCTATGATGGCCTTCATATTGGCCTTATAGGTGTCGGTGCTTACAGGCGAGCCCTCGGGGCCAGAGATTGCGCTGTCGTTGGTACCCAGCATGATAGAGAAATAGACGTTGCCGCCGTTGTTTCTCTGCAGAGCCTTTGCTGCGCTCACCACACGCGAAAAGTCGTCGCGTCCGGGCATGAAGCCCAATGTGGTGATGCCCGAGTGACCGCCATTGTAGAGGTTGGTGGTTACTCCCGTGGCATTCTCGACAAGCGTGCGGCACACTGCGGGAGGCGCCTGTGTGTCGGGGCTGCTGAGGCCCGCACCATAGGTGATGCTGTTACCGATGAACAGAAGATTGATGTTGGCTTTTTTGTCGATGGGGTCGGCAATATCCTTCACGGCACGATACACCTGGAAGCGTCCGAGAGAGACAAAGGGGTTGCCGTTGCGGTCGTAGCGGCTACTGTTAGCTGCCATCGCTGTCTTTTTAACCACAAAGCGAACGTCTGTATAAGCTGCTCCCAGGGCAATGTGGGGCGAAGTGTAACGGTCGGGCGAGAAGCCTGTAAAGTCGTACTGCATGTCTTTCAAGTGGGCAACCTCTGTCCACTCGCCGTCGGGAAGATTGGCAGCCTTGATGATGACCTCTGTGGGAGTGTCATAGGTAGAGACCCAGTTACTGCCTATCATTGTGAAGATAATGTCCGACTCGGCCTTGTTGAAATGTACCTGCAAGTATGTGTCGGTATTTGCAGGAGCAACCGTAGGGCTGTCCCATGCTGTGTGCCAAATATATTGGTTGGTACCTACGCCCTCGCTCTCGGGACGCAAAAGGTTAGAGGGCGGAAAGCCCGTCTGAGAATTGTTGGCTGTTATCTGCGAGCCGGTGGTGAGGAGTGCCTCGTCCATTTTCCACACAGAATCGCCCTCGCTCTCCATAAAGGCATCCATTGCTACGGGAGCGGCATTCACAGGAAGTGCGACCCCTGCCAACAGCAGGAACAACGCATAAATAATCGTTCTTAAAGTTCTCATAATCCGGAAGTTTAGTTATGATTTTTTTAATATTTTGTTTATCAGTTACCCTCTTCGTCGTATGTCTGATAGAGAAAATCGTTGTAGGGATATTTCTGCACATGAAGCTCGCACACACGCTTGTAGATTACATCCTTGAGGTTGTCGATATTTGTGCGTTCACGGGCCGAAATAAAGAGGCAGTTCTCTTCGAGCTTGGCCATCCACGTGGACTTGAGCTCGTCGAGGGTGAGATTTTCGCGAGTCTTGGGGGTGAGGTCGTCCTCGTCTTTGGGGACATTCTTGTAGGCATCCACTTTGTTGAAAATCACCATCATGGACTTGTCGCCACAGTTAAGGTCGGCAAGAGTCTTGTTCACAACCTCTATCTGCTCCTCAAAGTCGGGGTGGGAAATATCCACCACATGCAACAGAAGGTCGGCCTCGCGCACCTCGTCGAGGGTGGACTTGAAGGACTCTACAAGGTCGGTGGGGAGCTTGCGTATGAATCCAACGGTGTCGGAGAGAAGGAAGGGGAGATTTTCGATTATCACTTTGCGCACGGTGGTGTCGAGGGTTGCAAAGAGTTTGTTCTCGGCAAAGACCTCGCTCTTGGCAAGCAGATTCATCAGCGTGGACTTACCCACGTTTGTGTAACCCACGAGTGCCACACGTATGAGGCGGCCGCGATTCTTGCGCTGCGTAGCCTTCTGACGGTCAATCTGTTGAAGCTGTTCTTTGAGCAACGACATTCGACCGAGAATTATACGGCGGTCCATTTCGAGCTGTGTCTCACCCGGTCCGCGGAGGCCCACGCTGCCGCCTTTGCCGCTACCCGAGCCGCCACCCTGACGCTCAAGGTGAGTCCACAGACGTTGCAGACGGGGAAGCATATATTTGTACTGGGCAAGCTCTACCTGCACCTTTGCATGGGCAGTCTGGGCGCGCATGGCAAAAATGTCGAGGATGAGCGACGTGCGGTCGAGGATTTTTACCTTCAGCTCTTTTTCGATATTGCGCAACTGCTTGGCCGAGAGTTCGTCATCGAAAATGACCATTCCAATCTCTTCGTCCGAGTCTTTGCGCTCTTCAATATAAGCGCCTATTTCGACCAGCTTACCGCTGCCGACGTATGTGACAGGATGGGGGCGGTCGATTCTCTGCGTGAAGCGTTTGACAACCACTGCGCCGGCGGTGTTTGCAAGAAAATCGAGCTCATCAAGATATTCGTTGGTCTTGCGCTCATCCTGATAGGAGGTTATAAGGCCTATGAGAATGGCTGTTTCGGCTTTTGACTCTGATATTATAAATTCTTTCATCGTGAAGTTTCTCTTTTTCGGTTTTCACTGCGAAGATAACTATTTTCACGATTATATACAAGCCTATTTATCAGTATCCGAAAAGTTCGTCGTGTGTGAGGTGCACCACCCTGCCGCGGCTCGTAAGTTCGTGCACATTGAGAGTGCTCTCGCGGGAGATTACAAATTGGGTGGCGGAGATTTTAATATGGTGATTATAAAAGTGTTCAACGTCGGAAAAAGAGAGTTCTACAAGAGCATCGTAAAGCTGCGAGGAGCTGTAGCCGCGCTCGCACGTGGCAGTGTATTCGGCCATCAGCGAGAGGGGGTCGCTGCCCCACTTTGAACATTCGTACAGCAGGAAAGACTTTGCTGCATCGAAGGCCTTGCGGGTGAAGGGCGCAGACGCACCCACCGAGAGGAGCGCTCCATTGGGGTAGAATTGCGCAGCGTGGCCCGTACCCGAAAGTTGGGCGGCCTTGTTGAAGAGCACCATCGTCGCAAAATCATCGACACTCGCGTAGGAGCCGCCCAGCGTAATTGTCGCCACACTATCGGCGTCGGCGGGCAGGAGCAGATAGCGTGGAAGGGAGTCGCCGGCCGAAGAGCAGTCCTCTTTTTCGGGGCGGACAGCATCGTTCAAATAATTGAGCAGCAACGAGTAGGCAGCATCGGCATCTTTGCCGCAGAAAAGCATTTCGCACGATGGAGCGAAGAGCGCATCCATGCTGTACCCTGCCACTTTGCGCAGCCCGCACAGACGCTCGCCACCGGCTGCATAGTCGCAGGCCTGCCGGGCAATGTTTCCGTAATCTTCTTTGGCTGCTGCGACTGCATCTTTGTGTGCGAGCAGATAGTTGTAAAATTTAGCGCCGTCGGCAATGGATTTCCATTTTTCGAGTGCATGGGAGAGGCTCTGCTGCATATTTTCGCAACGACCCGAAAAGGAGAACTGCAACGTACGCGAGTTTTTCTCGACCGTCACACGCGTGGCAGACGCAACGGACTCTTTTTCCGAAGCGAAAGAGGCGTCAAGATACTCTTTCAGCGACACGAGGAACGAGGCAGGAAGCTCTTGCAGACGGGCGCGTACGGCAAAAGTGAATAGAGAATCGTCGCTCGCGGCAACAACCATTTTCGGCCGACGCGCAGACTCTTTTATCTTAAGGTCATCAGCATCGGGGAAGAGCACCTTTGCGGGCGGCGAAGGAAGAAGTTCGATGCTGTTCTTTGCATCGGGGCGGGCATCGGAAGGAGCCACCACCCTGCGCGAATCGTCGCTGAGATTATAATAATTCTCGCGCGCATGTGCCAAGAGAGCATGCGCAGCGTCGTCAGAGGCAGCGGGTGCGCCTGAAAAACAGCGCGAGAGCGTCGAGACTGCATCGTCGTAGACAACGTCGCCGAAAAGCACGATAGAGAATGTATCGGGGAGTGTCGCAAAAGTCCCCTGCACCATCGTCGCCCAATTCCCCAATTCATTGGACGGCAGATTGTTGCACACGATTGTAGAGCTGCCGCACGCAGCCACGCTGCTAACGTCGGAGCCTATGTGCGCAAAGAGCAGAGGGTATTCGGGAGAGTAGACTGACTCTTGGTAAAGAGCATCGAGAGTGTCGCTTGCGACAGAATGCATGCATAGTGCCGCCGCCACTCGCGGGCGGTCGGCCGTGCGTGCAATATAGAGTCTGGCACCGCCGGGCAACGAGTATATTCGTGTATTGTACGGGTCGCCCTTCAATACTGTATAGGGGTACGCGCTATCCGAAGAACAGGAGAGCAACGAAAAGAGCATCAACAGCAAAGGGGGTATCAAACATCTGAAGAAGAGCATATTCTATTATATTTTTGCCTTGTATCTACCACCGGCAAGAGTCTTTACAACATCTTTCATTTCGAGCTCGAAGAGCATAGGCATCAGGCGGTTGACAGGAATGTTAGTCTCTACCACAAGCCTGTTAATCTGCACTCCGTCGGGGAAGCGTGCAAGCTGCTGCATGACAATCTCTTCCTCGGGCGTGAGATTGGTAAAAAGTTCCATCTGACGGGGCTTTTCAGCCTGTTTGGAGGCGCTCCAGTTCATTGCCTCGACAAAGTCCGAGGCGCAGGTAATGAGCGCCGCGCGGTTGCTGCAGATGAGGGCGTTGCAACCTTTGGAATTTTCATCGGTTACCCTGCCGGGGAAGGCGAAGCAGTCGCGCGAATAGCTATGGGCGATGGAGGCGGTTATCAGCGAGCCACCCGAAGAGGCCGACTCGACCACTACCGTAGCATCGGCCATTCCTGCAACGATGCGGTTGCGACGCACAAAGTAGGCAGGCAACGACTCGGTGCCGCTCATGAATTCAGTGAGCAGTCCTCCATTCTCGAGCATAGCCTTGGCCACGTTGCGGTGGGCAGCAGGATAGATGCGGTCGAGGCCGTGGGCAAGAACTCCCACTGTAGGGAGCGAAGAGACCATTGACGCGCGGTGGGCGCAGACGTCGATTCCATAAGCAAGACCGCTGACAACAAGAACGTCGGGGACAAGCTCGGCAAGTTCGCGAACGAATCTCTCGCACATATCCTTGCCATATTCGGTTGCGCGACGTGTGCCAACAATCGACACAATGTGAGGAACATTGAGATTCATATTTCCCTTGCCGTAGAGCACAATGGGGGCATCGTCGCACTCGCGCATACGATAGGGGTAGGCATCGTCGCCGTAGCAGATGACGTCTATTCCATGCTCCATGGCAAAGTCAAGCTCGCGGCGGGCACGTTCAAAGGCCTTTGGGTCGCCGAGCATGGATTTCAACCGTGGCGAAGCACCTGGAAGAATCTCGGAGAGCGAAGAGAGATTCTCGAAGATGGCCGACGCACTGCCGGCAACCTCAATCATATTACGAAAATGAGCGGCCTCCAACCCTTGCACGTATGTGAGTGCAAGCATTGAAAGCCGTTCATCTATATTATTTCCCATCACTTGGGCAAATATTTTTATTTAAGCAGATTCTGGAAAGTTGTGCTTGTTGCATATTTTGCAAACTCGAGGTCGTTCACAGCCTTAACAGCCATTGAGGGGTCGAGCTTGATAGCGTTCTTCAATCCATCGTAGATGAGAGAAGCGTTGTCTGTGCGTGCACCGAGAACTGCAGTCAGGTAGTGTGTGTTTGCATCGGGCTCCTTGATAGCTGCGAGAGTCTTCTTTGCAAGGCTGTAGTCCTTGTTGAGCAACTGTGCAAGAGCTGTGCTGTTTGTAGCATTCTCGCCCAGAAGAGTAGCTGCACGTGAATACTGACCCTGAGCAATGTAGAGGTTACCGAGAGCCTCGTCACCAACCTTTGCACCTGCACCCTTGGCCATATAAGCCTCGGCAGCAGCTACATTACCCTCGAGAAGTGAGAGGTAACCAAGGTTAACATTAACCTCTGAAGCTGTGGGGTCGGCCTTGGCAGCCTTTGCAAGATAGTCGGCAGCAGCCTTGTAGTCGCCCTTGTTGTAAGCGATGGCTGCGAGGTTGTTGTAGCCACGGTAGTCGTTAGGATAGAGCTGTGTAGCAATCTTGAAGATCTTCTCCTGCTCGGCTACATCCTCTGTGAGGATAGAAGAGTAGAGAATCTCCTCGAGAGAGAGCTCTTTGGGATCTTTTGCAAGCTGCTCCATAATCTCCTCGTCCGAACGGCCGATAAGCTGGTAGTTGAGAGTGATGCGTGCACGGCGCAACTGGGGAAGAATCTCGTCGGCGAGGTCTTTGTACACTGAAGAGATGTTCTTAATCTGTGCCTCGCGCTCCTCGGGCTCTTTGTACATTGAAAGTACGCGGAGGATGAGGTCTTTGTCGGGGAGGTTAGACTTTGAAACGAGCTCCTGGAAGCCTTCCCAGTCCTCGGCTGTGTAGTCAGTATCAAGATAGCCTTTGAGCTCGGCCTTCTTCATCTGCTCCTCTACGAACTTTGCAGTGTTCTTCTCGCGACCGCCTGCAACGTCAACGTTGAGCAACATTCCACCGTCGGGTGATGCGTAAGCTGCAACCTCTACGTTGTCGAGAACCTTGTTCTTTGTATCCTTTGCAACGTCCTTCATTGAGCTTTTGAGAGCACCAATCTCGTCGCTCTTGAGCTCGCTGTTGCGCAAGTTAGTCTGCTGGATGAGGAACATGATGTTAGCCTGCTTAGCCTGCTTGATTACACGCTGGAAAGCATCCTCGCCGATAGCGATGTTAGACTTTGTGATTGTTGAACGGTAGAGCTCTGATGTTGCGATGCAACCGTCAGCAACCTTAACCTCGGGGAGAGTGTAAGATTTTTTGCCTGTTGAAACTGTAAATGCAAGATAGAGTGCCGATTTTGCCATTTCGGGAGCATAATCGAACTTTGTCTTCATTGTAAAGTTACCACCCTCTTTGTAAGAGATTGTGCGGTTGTTGCCCTGTACCTTCTCGCCCTGGAAAGTCATAGACTCGGCAGAAAGCTCGCCACCGTCCCATTTGAGGACGGGAGTAACTGTGAGAACAGCCTTTTTCTTGAAGAATTTCTCGGGGAATTTACCGTCGATTGTTACGGGAATTTCGCCACCGATAACCTCGAGTACCTGAGGTGTCACTGTGAAGTACTCCGATGAGAGCCCTTTCATTTTAGAGCCACAAGAGGAGAAAAGTACCACTGCCATCAAAGAGAGCAGGAATGAAAATTTTTTAAGCATTTTCTTAGATTGAAATTAATTAATATTTTGTTTTTCGCTTTTACATTTATTGTTCGCAAAATAGGTTTCACACGCAACGAGCACACCCCATCTCGCAAACGGAGTGCAAAGATACAACAAACTAACTGCTTAATAAAATAAAAGTATTTATTTTTTTCGTCGCATGGGGTTGTTTCTCGGATGATGCTCAATAATTTCCTGTCTGAGACGCGTGCGATCGATGTGCGTGTAGATTTCTGTGGTGGAAATACTCTCGTGGCCCAGCATCGATTGTATGGCGCGCAGGTTGGCACCGCCTTCGAGCAGATGGGTGGCAAAAGAGTGACGGAAAGTGTGAGGGCTTACATTTTTGTTGATGCCCACGGCCGCCACAAGCTCCTTGACAATGTGAAACACCGTGATTCGCGACAGAGGCTTTCCGCGGCGGTAGCTTAGGAAAATATAGTCCTCGCACCCGGGAGCGATATTCATGGAGGCGCGCTCGGCAATATAGGCGCGGAGCTCGGCAATGGCGCGCGACGAGACAGGCACAAGGCGCTGCTTGCCGCCCTTGCCCAGCACACGCACAAACTCATCGTCAAGATAGAGGTCGCTGAGGCGCAGCGAACATAGTTCGGAGACGCGCAGGCCGCAGCTGTACATTGTCTCGATGATTGCCCTGTTGCGCTGCCCCTCGACAGTGGAAAGGTCGATGACATTTATCATGCTGTCAATCTCTTCGAGGGCAAGAACGTCGGGCAAATGACGGCCGAAGGCCGGCGACTGTATATTCTCGACAGGATTGCCGCTTATAAAACCATCCATCTTCAGAAAAGAGTAGTAGGAGCGCAGCGACGAGAGTATGCGGGCACGCGAACGGGGGTGAACGCCCACGTCGGTAAGCGACTCGAAGAAAGCCTGTACATCCTCGTGCACAGCCTCGCGAGTATCCTTCTGAGCAGCTTCGAGAAACTTATCGAGCTTGAGAACATCGCCAATATATGCCTCGAGAGTATTCTCGGTCATCGATTTTTCAAGCTGCAGATAGCGTCTGTAACGCGCAATCGGAGATTTTGCCGTATTTATTACGCCCTTTTTCATCTATATTCACTCTATTTTTCCTACCTTTGCATACGAATATCCGCATGCAAAGATAGCGAAAGGCAAGCGGATAAAAAATCAAATTCATTTGAATATTTACCCGACGAGGCACCCTATCTTTCACAAAGGCAACAAAAAACAGGCACACGCATGAGAATAGCGACACCCATAGAGGAATATATTATGGAGCATATAAGCCCCGAGGGCGACTATCTTTACCGACTCTACAGAGCTACAAATGTAGAGACTGTGAACCCGCAGATGGCCTCGGGACACATACAGGGCCGATTCCTGAAGATGCTTGTGGAAATGATAAGGCCCAAGAATATTCTGGAGATAGGCACATTCACCGGATACTCGGCCATTTGCCTTGCCGAGGGGCTCGACGAGGATGGACGTCTATACACATTTGACGTAAACGACGAGCTCGAGGACTTTACCCGCAAATGGCTCGAAGAGTCGCCAGTGGGCAGCAAGATTGACTACAGGATAGGCAGCGCGCTCGACGAAGTTCCCGGGCTGAACGTGAAGTTCGACCTTGCCTTCATCGACGGCGACAAGAGAGAGTACGCCGAGTACTACGAAATGGTGATGGAGCATCTTAACCCCGGCGGATGGATTCTTGCCGACAACACTCTGTGGGACGGTCACGTGATTGAGCCCGACAGACACGACGCACACACAGAGAGCGTCAGACGATTCAACAGACTGATAAAAGAGGACCCACGCGTAGAGGAGGTTATTCTACCCCTGCGCGACGGCCTTACAATAATTAGAAAAATAAAATAAACGATAAAAGCATGGATAGTACAAGACAGAGCAAAATTGCACGATTGATACAGAAAGAGTTGGGAGACATCTTCCTGAAAATGACAAAGGAGACACGCGGAGTACTTGTCTCTGTGAGCATTGTAAGAGTGAGCCCCGACCTTGGAATCGCAAAAGCCTATCTGAGTGTATTCCCCTCGGCCAAAGGCGAAGAGATTGTGGAGCTGCTGAACAAGAGCAACAAGAGCATCCGCTTCGAGCTTGGCAACAGAGTGAGATACCAGCTGCGCATAATCCCCGAACTGAGATTCTACCTCGACGACTCGCTCGACTATATTGAGAACATCGACAATCTGCTCAAATAGCCGCAACGGCAGATGAATGTTTCATTCTACATAGCCAAGCGATACCTTTTCTCGAAAAAGAGCCATCAGGCAATAAACATAATCTCGGGAGTGGCCGTTGCAGGCGTTACGCTTGCGACGATAGCCATGGTGTGCACATTGTCGGTGTTCAACGGGTTCAAGATGCTGGTGGCCGAGCAGTTCACTGCTTTCGACCCGGAGATAAAAATAACGGCCGAGCGCGGAAAGAGTTTCGACACGTCGGCCGAGGCAATAGAAGAGATTAAGGCACTGCCCGAAATTGCTGTTGCCACCGAGTGCATCGAGGACAAGGTGATGATACAGTACAATGGACGTCAGGTGATGGCCACCGTCAAGGGCGTAGAGGATAATTTTGCCCAACTGACGGAGATTGAGAAGGTACTTGTGGGCAACGGCTCGTTCAAGCTGCACGACAATACCGTGGACTACGCAACGCCGGGAATAGAGCTTACGGGCATTCTCAACTGCGGGCTCTACCACACTGCCCCACTGGAGATTTTCGCGCCCAAAAGAGGGAAAAAGGTGAGCATGGCCAACCCCGCTGCGAATTTCAGAAAAGGGTATCTGTATGCATCGGGAAAGACATTCATCGTGAACCAGCCGAAATACGATAGTAACTATATTCTGACCTCTATCGACTTTGCCCGCGACATTTTCGGCCGCGACAGCACCGAGGCAAACTCTCTGGAGCTGAAGAGCGTCGCAGGAACAGATATCGACAAGCTGAAAAAGAGTATAAAGGCTACTTTGGGCGAAGGATTCAGGGTAGAGGATAGATACGAGCAACAGGCTGACGTATTCAGAATAATGAAAATAGAGAAATTTATCTCTTATCTGTTCCTTTCATTCATTTTGCTGATAGCCTGCTTCAATGTCATCGGCTCGCTGTCGATGTTGATACTCGACAAGAAAAAGGACATGGAGACGCTGCGCAGCTTGGGCGCAAACGACAAGCTGATTTCAGGAATTTTCATCATCGAAGGCTCCATGATTTCTATTTTGGGAGCATTCACAGGAATAATATTGGGAGTGGTCATCTGCCTCGCACAGGAGAGATACGGCATTATAAGCTTCGGCGAAGCGGCCGGCGGCCTTGTCGTCGACAGCTATCCTGTGGACATCATTGCAAGCGACGTCGCAGTGGTCTTTGTAACGGTCATCGCCGTGGGACTTGTGGCAATGGGAGTCCCCGTAAATTACCTTACAAAAAGATTGTTGAGCGCGAATAATAAAGAGTAGCCGACGGGCATCAGATAATAACCGTCTGGGCGCGCACAGGCTGATGCAGGAAGAGCGACGCACGTTCGCGGAACTTCTCCTCGGACTCTGTGGTGCAGAAACAGCTGTTGTAGCCACGTGTGCACAAGCTCTCAATCTCGGGGTGACGATCGAGGTAATCTTTAAGAGAAGCGGCTACAGCCGTGCCCTGAGTGACAATATTTATTCCCTCGGGAACAAATTTTCTTATCTTTTCCAGCAACATAGGATAGTGGGTGCAGCCCAAAATGATTGTGTCGATGAGCGGGTCGCGGTTGAGAAGATTCTCTACGTGCTTGCGCACAAAATAGTCGGCACCGGGAGAGGTGTATTCGTTTGTCTCTACGAGCGGCACCCACAGAGGGCAGGCCTCGCCGACAACGTGTATCGTCGGGTAGAGTTTGCGTATCTCCAGAGGATAGGAGAGCGATTTTATTGTTCCGTCGGTGGCAAGCACACCCACGTGACGTGTCTTTGTAATCTCGCCGATATTTTCGACCGTGGGACGTATGATTCCAAGCACACGGCGGCGGGAATCCATCTGCGGGAGGTCAATCTGCTGCAGACTGCGCAGAGCCTTTGCCGAGGCAGTGTTACAAGCAAGAATCACAAGCTGGCAGCCCGATTGGAACAGGTAGCGCACCGACTGGCGGGTAAATTCGTAAACAACATCGAACGAGCGTGTGCCGTAGGGGGTGCGGGCATTGTCGCCCAGATAAAGATAGTCATACTGCGGCATCAGGCGATGAATCTCCTGATAGATTGTAAGGCCTCCGTAACCTGAATCGAATATTCCTATGGGGCCGGGACCTTGCGGCAACTGATACTTCACGCTCATTCGTACAAGAGTTTTTAAGATTGCTTTTTAGGTTACTCACCCTCTTTGACAACATTGCCTTCCTCGACAACAGTCTGCTGTGTCTGAGTTTGAGTCTGCTGAGCCTGCTGCTCCTCGCCCTCGGTTGTCTGTTCGCCATCGGCGGGAGTCTCTTGCTCGGGAACAATAATTCCCAGAGTGCCCAGCAGTGCATTTGTAATATCGAAGCCGCAGGTGGGGTTTATAAACTTGTATCCAGCCTCGTCGAGGTCGATGATGTATGCAAGATTATTGTGCAGACACACGCGCGAAACAGCATCGTCGACCTTTGCACGCAGAGGGGCGTACAGAGAGTCGTGTGCAGCTGTCAGCCACGCCTGCAGTTCTTTGCGGAAGAGTATGCTTTTGTCCACAAGCTCCTGAAGCTCCTTCTGACGCTTGCGCAGGATGGGCTCGGGAAACTCATTCTGTCCATCCAGATAGGCTACATAGGAGCGTGTGAGCTGCTCTTCGTTGCGGGCAATCTCGGCGTCACACTGTTTCTTGAGCTCTTCGTAGTCGTTGCACACTTGGCTGTACTCGGGCAACTGCTCGACAACTTTCTTGTAACGGAAATAGCCGAATGTGTTTGTCTGTGCGGCAACCGCCATAGGCAACATCAACAAAAGGAATAAATATTTACGCATGGTACTTATATTTTTCGGATGGAACAGTATTTTTAATTAAAAAAGGCAGGGGAAGGCAGTAAAAACCATCCCTTGCCTTTGTAGAACTTTTTCTGTTACTTACCAGCAGGAGCTGCGGGAGCTGCGGGCTTTGCACCTTTCTTGATGCCGAGCTTTGTCTTTACAGTCTCTGTAAGATCCTCGCAGAGAGTCTTGCTGATGTAAGGAATGCCGCTTGCAATGTCGAACACACAAACATAGCCGCCTGCCTGACCTACCTCCTGGATAGCCTTGTTGAGCACCTGGTTAACCTCACCGAGCTTTGTCTGCTGCACCTGCTGCAGATTCTGGAAGCTCTCCTGCTCATACTGCTGGAGGCGTGTATAGAGCTCCTGAAGGTCTTTCTCGCGACGCTGAAGGATAGCTGCGGGAAGAGAGTCTTTAGCCTGCTCATACTCGGCACCCTTCTTCTCGAACTCCTTGCGCAGACGCTCAAACTCGTCAGCGTATTGTTTCTGCAATGTCTGATAGTCGCTCTGGGCCTTGATGTATTCGGGCATCACCTGCACAATCTCAACTGAATTGATGTATCCGAACTTCTGTGCGAAAAGGCTCATGGGAGCCACAATCAATAATAAAACAAGAAATTTTTTCATGACTTTTTCTTTATATTTTTATTGGTTTTATATTCTTAACAGCTGCAAAGGTAGTTATTTAATTTGAATAACCAAGTTTTGCAAGTACCTCATTGCTTATATCTATCTTGGGTGAGGCGTAAATGATGCTGCCGGCCGATGCCCTGTCGACCACTGCCGAGTAGCCTTTGGCCTCACAAATTTCCTTTACGGCATTGTAAATTTCATCCTGTATGGGCGCCATCAGGCTCTCGCGTTTTTTGTAGAGCTCGCCATCGGGACCGAAGTATTTGCGTTTGAGCTCGCTGGCGAGTTTCTCTTTGTTGAGAATCTCTTGCTCGCGCTGGGCGCGCTGCTCGTCGGAGAGGAAGATAGACTCACTCTGATATTTTTTATAGAGGTTCTGCGCCTCGAGAGTGAGGTCGTCAACCTCGCCCTGCCAGCGTTTAGACTGCTGGGTGAGCTGCTCGTTTGCTCGTTCGTATGCAGGAATATTCTTGAGTACATACTCCATGTCCATCAACGCGAATTTCTGCGCATTGACACTCACTGCCGAAATTGCGGCAAAGAGAACCAATAATAGGTACTTTTTCATAATTGTATATTTTTTATCAATTAAAATTCTTGTCCTAGGATAAAGTGGAACTGGCTGCCGCCGTATGAGCTTGAGCCGTAAACTTTATCGAATCCGTATGCCCAGTCGAGACCTATAAGACCGATCATCTGCATGAAGAGGCGGATACCCACACCTGCCGAGCGTTTAAGGTCGAAGGGATTGAACTTTGATGCTTTTGTCCACGAATTACCGCCCTCGACAAAGGCAAGAGCATAAATATTTGTGGCTGTCTGCAGCATCAACGGGTAGCGAAGCTCGAGGCCCAGACGTGTGTAGGCGTAGCCCTCGTAGCCGTAGGGGGTGAGACTACCATTCTCGTATCCGCGCAAGGCTACAATGTCGGTTGCATAGTTGTATGAGTAGCCGCTCATTCCGTCACCACCCACATAGAATGTCTCGAAGGGTGACTTTTTGTGGGCCGAATAGCTGCCCAAAATTCCAAAGTCGGCGCGGGTCATGAGCACAAGGTTGTAGTTACCGTTGGTGAGCGAGGTGTATGTCTTGCTCTTGAACTTGAACTTGTAGTACTCTATCCACTTATACTTTTCGCTGAGCTCTTTTCTGTATGTGGGGCTCTTGCTGTCGGCTGCGAGATTCTCGTAGTCCTTGCCATCGAAGAGAGAGTAAGGGGGTGTGAACGAGCCCGAGAGCATAAACTCGGAGCCGCTGCGCGGGTAGATGGGGTTGAACACAGAGTTACGCGACAACGAGAGTGTAAGGCTTACGTTGTTACAGTTTCCGTTGCTGATGATGAAGTACTGCCAATCTTTCAATGAGTAGACCTGATAGCTGAGCTCGGTAGAGAATTGGAAGTAGTCATCGGGCCACGAGAGGCGACGTCCCCAACCGATGGAGAATCCATACATCTTTATATATTTGTCGGGGTCGTAGTAGGATGCAACGTTGTTGTATCCGTAGTTGTTGTAGTTGCCGTAGCCGTAGAGGTAGTTGTAGTAGTTATTATAGTATGATGAATTATAATAACTGTCTGCAACGTCTGTCTGCACGGACATGAAGGCCGACACTGACAATGAATTGGGGCGTTTGCGGCCGAACCAGGGGTCGTAGAATGAGAGACTGTAGGCCTGATAGTAGCGACCGTTACTCTGTGCGCTGAGTGTTACAGTCTGTCCGTCACCCTGAGGAATGATTCCGCGGCGGTTGGCATCTTTACTGAAGAGGTTGCGCATAGAGAAGTTGGTGAACTTCAACGCCACCTTACCGATGATTCCTGTCTGTCCCCATCCTGCCGAGAGCTCTACCTGGTCGTTGCTCTTGGAGACGAGTTCCCAATTTATGTCCACGGTTGCGCTCTGGAGGTCGTCGACCACGCGGGGGTTAATCTTTTCGGGGTCGAAGTGGCCCATCTGTCCAATTTCGCGGAAGGAGCGCTCGAGGTCGCGCATAGAGAAGAGCGCGCCGGGAAGTGTTCGCAGCTCGCGACGCACTACCTCTTCGTAGAGGCGGTCGTTTCCGGCAATGGTCACTTTGTTTATGGTTGCCTGCGGGCCCTCGGTGATGCGTATTTCAAGGTCGACAGAGTCGTTCTCGACGCTGAGCTCCACGGGCACGGGACGCGACCACACGTAACCTTTATTATAATACTCTTTGTGGATAGAGGTCTCGTCGGTCATCAGACGCTCGTCGAGCAGTTTCTGATTATAGACGTCGCCAGCTTTCAGCTGCAATGCCTCGCTGAGGCCCGCTGTTGAAAAGACGCTGTTACCCACCCAGTTTACGCTGCGCAGATGGTACTGGTTACCCTCTTCTATCTTAAGATAGATGTCGACGCTGGTCTCGTCGTGACGCGCCACGCTGTCCTTAACGATTATCGCATCGCGGTAGCCAAGCTCGCTATATTTGTCGATGATATTCTGCTTGTCCTCTTCGAAACGCTCGTCAGTATATTTCTTTGAACGCAGGAAATTGGCGAGTTTGCCCTTCTCGCGTGTCTTTTTCATCAGTTTCTTCACCTTGTTTGCAGGAAGCGCCTCAGCACCCTCAACGGTGATGCTGTTGACCTTTATCTTATCCTTGCGGTCGATGTTTACATCCACAATAACATGGCCGTTCATATTGACGTCGGGACGCTGCACAATGTCAATCTCGGCATTCTTGTAGCCCTTACCGTCGTAGTATTTGCGGATAACCTGACGCGCCCTGTCTATCATATTGGGCGTCACCTGATTACCTTTTATAATACCTATCTTGGCCTGAATATCCTCGCGCTCGCTCTTCTTGACGCCGTTAATGTTTATCTGCGAAGCACGCGGGCGCTGCTTGAGGTTGACTCCGAGGTATATTTTTCCATTGACGATACTGTCGGCCACGATGCTTACGTCCGAGAAGAGGCCGTGTTTCCAATAGCGTTTCACTGCATTGGTAATATCGTCGCCGGGGACGTTGATGATGTCGCCCACCGAAAGTCCCGACAATCCTATTATAATATAGGGCTCGTAGCTGTCGGCTCCCGAGACATTGATGCCACCAATCTCATACTGGCGGGGCATTCCCGAATAGAGTATCGTGGGTGCTATCTGCTTGCCTGTCTGTGCAAAGAGTGTCGCCACGCACGGAGCGAGCAACAGCAGCATCAGAAGACGTATAGATAATATATATTTCATTTTTGTCATGTTTTTCATTTTGTAACCTGTTCGCCTGTCTTTCCGAAACGACGCTGACGCTGCTGATAGCTGTAGATAGCCTTGCACAGCTCCTCTTTGTCAAATTCGGGCCACATTACCTCGCTGAAGTAGAGCTCGGAGTAGGCACACTGCCAAAGAAGGAAGTTGCTGAGTCGTTGTTCGCGTCCGGTGCGTATGAGCAGTTCCGGGTCGGGCATAAATGCGGTTGAGAGATTCTCGTCAATATGTTTGTCGTTAATCTCGTCAAGCTGCAGTTCGCCGGCCTGCACACGAGCGGCGATGCGGCGCGCAGCCTCGGTAATCTCCCATTTTGCCGAATAGCTGATGGCGAGTACAAAGGTCATGCGGTCGTTGGCGGCAGTGCGTTCCATACACTTTTTGAAACGCTCGCGCACACGCTCGGGCAGTTTTTCCATCTCTCCGATAACAGAGAAACGTATGTTGTTCTTAATAAATATCTCCTCTTCCATTGAGTCGAAGAGCAGCACCATCAGTGCCGCAACCTCGTCGGCGGGACGATTCCAGTTCTCTGTCGAAAATGTGTAGAGTGTCAGGTAACGCACTCCCAGTTCCACAGCATCCTCGGCGATGCGACGCACCACCGCCGCGCCTGCCTGATGACCATCGGTGCGGGGAAGCCCACGCTGCTGTGCCCAACGGCCGTTACCGTCCATTATTATCGCAATGTGTCCGGGAACACGCTCTTTATCTATCAATTCTATATAATTCATTGTATATCAATTATTACATTTTCTATATTTCGGCATTAGGTCGTATGTAAGAAAGAGGGCAAAGAAAGAATAGCTGTCTTTATTCTTCATGCCGCTGCTTTTTATTCCAAGCGGGTCGTTGAGGGTGGGAGAGGTTCTTTCGCTCACGTCGAGCCTGTCGCTCATGCTGAAACGAAAAGAGAGCTCGCACCCTGCATTCAGTCGGTTGGCTATCTTGTATTTTACGCCGAGGCCTATCGGGAAATTCAGCGTAAAGACATTATCCACGGGCTTTGCGGCAAAGGTGAACCCCATTCCTCCAAAAATGTAGGGGGTGAAACGATAGAGACGTTTGTAGCCACCGCCGCTGCCATAGGGGAAAAAGTTGTACTCGAACTGCGCGCCAAGGTCGTACAATGTACGCGAAAATTCAATATCCTCACCACCGGGAATATGATACTCGCCGCCCTTTGTGGTGCCCGAGATTCCCGCCGCAACCAAATTTCCTTTCACTGCCATGCGCGGGTTCAGGTTGTAGCGTGCCACTACCCCACCCATTGCACAGAGATCCTTGAAAAGCCCCGAATAGTTGGCGTCTCCAAGGTAGAAACTGCCGCCGAGCGCACCGCCAAGCTCCATCTTATACTCCAAGTCCTGCGCGCACAGCGCTGCGGGAGCCGCAAGCAACCCCACAAACAGCAAAAATTTAAGCACGCGCACTCTCATAGTCCTTTGTTAAATGTCGAGTTTGTTCATACGTCCGCGCCATATTGCGCCATTCTCGCCACAAACGGCCAGCCAAATGTTGCCGTCGCCATCGACAAACGCCGTAAAGGGCGCGTCGACGCCTGCAAGCTCGGCGGGCAATGAGGGGCCTTTCTCGCCCGATGTCTCCCATGTGAGGCCATTGTCACGCGAAATATAAATTGCATTCAACGCATCAACCTTGGCGCCGGCTGCAGTGCCTTTGCCACCGATTGCATAGAGTCTGTCGTCGTAAGGGAACACCACCAGTGACTCGAGCGAGGGGCACAGCTTGGTATTGTACGACGAGGGAGAGTAGTTCACCCACATTCTCTCGGACGAGAGACGGCTCCACACTTGAGGCTGCGCACCCTGCGACGCGCGTCCGATGAGAGTGAAGCGATTGATATTCATATTTGTACGCAACGGCGCAATAATCGAAGAGAGGTCGCTGAGGGGGAAGTTCGCCGCAACAGGCTGAACAGCTGTAAAGCCATCGGCTACGTTGCTCGCATAGGCAAGCGAGTCGTTTGCCACCGCCCACACTACACTATCTTTGTCCGACGCAGCGAAAAGAGTCGTCACATTTGCCTCATAGGCTACGCTCTCCCAGGCCTCGCCATCGGCCGAAGCATATATTTTACCGTCGGCAACAATGTAGAAACTGCCTGCATACTGTACAAGAGAGTTCATATTGGGCGCGAGGGGAAGGCCCGAAACACTTTTCGATTCCCATGCGGCGGCAGCAGAAGCGGCAGCCGTGGAGAGAGTAACATTACCCTCGGCGTCGCAGCCGAAAAGATAGAGAGCCTCGTCTTTCGCAAGCATACGCACAGAGGCGCTCGACGCCGCGGGATTCACAGCCATCTTGTTCCAATAGAGCTGATTAGGGTCGAGTGTATGCACATTGAGCGAAATTTTATATTCGCGCGAATATGAGCCGTCGGTTGCCGACACAAGAATGCGCAGAGGATTGGTAAAGTCAAAAGAGTCGGACTCTACGAAAAGTTCATATTTCTGCAGGCTGTCAACATAAAGATAGGCGATTCCGTCGCAGTTGATTTCTGTAGCGACTTTTGTAATATCTGTTCCTACGGGCAGAGAATCGACATTGTATGCCTCGCATTTATCCTGGTCGATTGCAAAGGGGTAATTCTCGCCCTTCACTGTCTTTATGATGGTGCTGTCGCTGCCATCAGAGGCCTTGATAATATATTTCGAATCGATGTCGTTGATGCTTACCGAACGCAGCATCGCATAGGGGTAATATTTTACGGCAAGCTCGCCATCGGTCTCGAGACACGAAGTAAAAGCCAACATCATCGTCAAGGCCATCAGGCAGAAGGAAAATATCTTTTTCATACTTTTTTCTATTGTGTGTTTTTTAAGAAACTGCAAGCAAAGGAACGCTCTTTCAGTTTCGCCTACTTATCAATCTACAAAAATAAGAACATTTTTTGGGATGGCCGTAATAGATTCTCTTATTTATGGTTTTTTAGTGCTAAAAAACCATAAATTACCCCTTTATGCGCTCTATTATGTTTCCGAAACAGTGGGATTTTTCTTTTTTGAGGCCTTGGGGCAGCTGCGGAGCGGGAACACCCTCGCCCAACGAGAGGGCGGGATTGGTCTCTATGCGTATTTCGTCCCAGATGCCTGCGTCGATGAAGCTCTGAAGCAGGCGGCTGCCACCCTCGACAAGCAGCGAGCCTATCTTCTTTTCGTAAAGATGGGCGAGTATCTGCGGAATAATATCCTGAGAAAAGTCGAGAGCCACCTGAGAGACATTTTCGGGGAATTTGCCCTCGCGGATATTCTGTGTGTAGACTACCGTGGGTGCCTCGGACGAGAAGAGACGCAGCGTCGCGGGCAAAATACCCTCGCGGTCGACAACCAGACGCAGAGGGGTGCGCCCTGCCCAATGGCGCAGTGTCAGCGAGGGGTTGTCCATTTGTGCCGTGCGACGTCCGACGAGTATCGCATCGTGCGTGGCGCGCAGCTTGTGCACAGCCATCATCGATGCGGAATTGGATATTTTCAGCGCCTCGCCACCTTGACGCGCAGCGTCTATAAAGCCGTCGGCCGACTGCGCCCATTTGAGTGTGACGAGAGGGCGATTCTTCCCATGATAGGTAAAAAATGCACTGTTCAGCGAGAATGCCTCTTCTTCGCAGACACCCACACGAACATCGATTCCCGCGGCACGCATGCGCTCGATTCCGCGACCGCTGACCATGCTGTTGTTGTCGGTGGTGGCAATGACCACACGCGGAATTCCGCTGTTTATGATGAGGTCGGCACAAGGGGGAGTCTTTCCATAATGCGAACATGGCTCGAGGCTCACGTAGATTGTAGAGCGGCTCAGCAGCGAGGCGTCGCGCACCGAGCGCACAGCATTAACCTCGGCGTGTGCTTCGCCGCAACGTATGTGGTAGCCCTCGCCTATTATTTTGCCGTCGCACACAATGACCGCGCCCACCATAGGGTTGGGCGAAGTGCTTCCGCTGCCGTTGCGCGCAAGCTGCAGGCAGCGTGAAATATATTTTTTATCTTCGGCGGTAATTACCGCGCTTTTGCATCCATTTTCCATAAACAGATGCAAATTAACAAAAAAGTAAGAGCACGACAAAATGAAGAGGGAAAAGTTTGCGCCCCAAAAGAGTCAAAAAAGCTGAAACGGCACTATTTGCGGCGCAGTGTCACAAAAACAATGTCGCTCGGAGCGCAGAAGCGTATCTTTCTGCGCGACGTCCCAAGGCCGTTGGAGGTAACCACAGGAACATTCTCGTCTGTGTAGTTGAGCCCCGAGAGGAAACGATTGCCGTAACGCGACTTTTTCACGGGCACATAAAGGCCCAGCAGCGTCACCTGCCCGCCGTGCGTGTGCCCCGAGAGGGCCAGCGACACATTATCGAGCGCCGCATCCTGAGTGTAGTCGGGAGCATGCACAAGCACAATGGTAAAGGCCGAATCGGAGTGGGCACGCACCCACGAAGCATCGGCCGAGGCCGCATAATCTTTTACTCCGCACAGGAAGATGCGTTCGCCGTCCACACGCAGCGTAGCGGCCTCGTCGACAAGCAGTTTAATGCCGTTGCGCTGCATGCTCGCGCGCAGGTCATCGGCACGGCTAAAATCGTGATTACCAAGCACCGCAAACTTTCCATAGGGGGCGACGCAACTGCCCAACGCCTCGAAAAGTTCATCGGCGCACGAGTCGGCCACAACATAGTCGCCACCCAGCAGAATAGCGTCGGGCGAGAGGTCGCCGATGGCGCGCACAGCGTTTGCCAGCCTTTTGCGGGTCAATTTGCTCGGGTAATGGGTGTCCGAGAGGAAAGCTATCGTAAAGCCGTCGAACTTTTGCGGCAGTCGCTCGTCGCAAATATCATAGCGACGTATGCGCCCCACGCCAGGATAGCGCGAGAGCGTGGCACACGACTCGAGCAGCAACAAAAGCAAAAGGGCGAGACAAACGCCCACCCTGTCAAAGATATTTATCAATCTTTTTCTATTTTTCAATGAGTACGACTGCATAGGCCGAGATTCCCTCCATGCGACCCTCGAAGCCGAGTTTTTCGGTTGTCGTCGCCTTTATCGACACTGCATCTTCGTCGACGCCGAGAACGTCGGCAAGCACCTGACGCATCTGAGGAATGTGAGGATTGAGACGGGGCTTCTGAGCCGCCACAGTTGCATCTATATTGCCCAGCTTGTAGCCTTTGGCATTTAAAAGCTCGTTGGTGCGACGCAGCAATATCTTGCTGTCGATACCAAGAAACTCGTTGGAGGTGTCGGGGAATTGGTGGCCAATGTCGCCAAGATTGGCGGCACCGAGCATCGCATCGCATATTGCGTGTATAAGAACATCCGCGTCGGAGTGTCCGTCAAGGCCATATTCATAGGGGATTTTCACTCCGCCCATCCATAAGTCGCGACCTTCTACCAAGCGGTGAACGTCGTATCCGAATCCTACTCTTATCATAATCTTTCTATTATCTGCGGCCGAGCATGTCTCTTATTCCGTCCATGTCAAACGACAGCGTGAAACGCAGTGTCTGGTCCAGAGGGTTGCTCTGCGCTGTCGAAATAAGGTAGGCAGCATCGAGCGAAAAGACATTCATCTTGAATCCCGCACCGAGTGTATAATATTTTCTATTTCCTTTATACTCATTCTCGTAGTGGTAACCGCCACGCAGAGCAAACTGATTATTGTAGCAATACTCCACGCCGATACCTCCGTAAAGCTCTTTAAGCTCTTCGCTGAAGCCACCGGGAGCATCGGAGAAGGACTTGAAAATTCCCGAAATGGGAGAAATATCATTGTAGCCTGTTGTTTCGAGCCACGTCTGATACTCGGAGTAGCGGCTGTTGTCGTCGGCCTTATAGCCCTCTTCCTCGAGGAACTGCGAGTATGTGGGACGTGTGGGCACCAGCAGTTTGTTGACATCGGCGCTGAAAGAGATTGTATTGTACTCGTCGATGGGCATCAGCAACGACACTCCCAGACGCAGGTTGGTGGGCAGGAACTGGTTGGTGGAACCGCCGTCGTACGATATTTTGCTACCGATGTTCGACACGTTCAATCCCAGGCCCAGCAGACACTCTCTGTTACCCATAATCACATAGTTATTGTAGTACATTGCAACGTCAGCAGCAAAGGCGCTTCCGGGGGTAACATCCTCTTCGTAGTTGTACTGAAGGTCGGAGTAGATGAAGCGCAGACCCACGGCCGCCGAGAATGTCTCGGAGAGCATGCGCGAGTATGCAACGTCGAGCGCAAGTTCATAGGGCTTTATAGTGTACTCGTCGGCAAGAACCTCACCCAGCGAGAAGTATGTGAGTGAAGAGCTTATCGCCGAATAGTCGCCTATGCGATAGAATCCCGTAACATATGCAAGGTCAATATCCTTTACCAGCTGACGCAACCAGGGAGTGTACGAGAGCGACACGCCCGCACGCGCAATGTTGAAAGGATATTTCGCGGGGTTCCAATATTGCGAGTTTACGTCGGGGTCGGTAGCTGCACCAACGTCTCCCATAGCACCGGCACGTGCGTCGGGAGCAATGGAGAGCGATGTTACACCCGTATATACGGGGTTGAACATATCTTTTTGAGCCGAGACGGGCAGCATCAATATGAGCCCGAGAAGTGTCAGAAGTGTTTTATTTTTTATCATCGTTTTTGTCTTTATGTTCTTATAAAACCCGAAAAACGGTTATTTATTGTCTAAAATGAGAATTTTTCTCGTTTTTGTCTGCGAAGAGCCACCCGGAGCGGAAATTTTCGCACGGTAGAGGTAGACACCCGCGGGAATAGGCTGTCCGCCGGGAGCGGTAACGTCCCACGTGTATGTGTAGACGGTTGCGTCGCTCACGGCAATCTCGCTGTTGCTCCACAATATGCGTCCCTGAAAATCGAAGAGTTCGATGGTAACCTCAATTTCACTCTGCGGACGGTCGTGGGTGAGGACGAAGGTCACCGTCTCGCCACGATGCACGGGGTTGGGCGTCGCCTGAACCTCCACAAAGTCGGGAGCAAGGTCGGGAACGACCGTGAAGTTTATTGTCGCGGTCGAAGAGTTATTCAGAAGATCCCACGCACGCAACAGCAGTGTGTGTTCGCCCGCCGGAAGCTGCGCAAGCGGGAAGGCTATGCGTCCCGACGTGTAGTCGCCCACCGATGATACAAACGAGCCGTTGAGGTTGAATGTGTAGGCTGCGTCGTTGTCGACAATGGCTACAATGTCGTGGCCAATGCCCGAGCCTACGGTGTTTATTCCGTCAATGTCGCTGAGCTCGACAAAGAGGCAGGGGGCTGCGTTCACCTCGTCGCCGTCGCGGAAGGCGGGCTTGTTGAGGTACATTTTTATTTCGGGGCCTCGCTTGTCGTCGGAAATGTCGGGAGAGGTTCCGCCGATGATAAATTCATCGTACCTTCCCTGGGCCGAGGATTTTCCATCGTGA